>NZ_JAUNEC010000010.1 GCF_030525755.1 Alysiella sp. | reverse complement strand
CGGTTTGTCCATTTAAGGTGGTCAAAGTCATTTTGTGTTCCTTTTTGTGAAAAATTTGTTTCGTGCATATTTTCAGGCAACTTGATTACTACCCTAATAATTTTTGCCTACCTATCCCCTCTCCTGTGGGAGAGGGTTAGGGAGAGGGTAAAGCTGTCAATGTTCAACGATTTTTCCCTCTCCCCAGCCCTCTCCCATAGGAGAGGGGGTAGATGGTGGCATCTCAAAGAAGGCAGCCTGAAAAATCACTCGTCTTCCAAATAAGTATAACCATTTAATCCTGCTTCTAATTCTTTCAAAAACGCAATCGCTTGTGAAGCAGGTAAATCCGAATGTTCAATTTGCTCGCGGTAACGTTGCAACAAGACTTTGGGGTCTTGATACACATATTCCAACATATCCGCCACCGTGTTGCCTTTGTCGTAATCGCTGATTTCAAAGCGATTGTTGTCGTGCAACCACACATCAACCGTTGTGGTGTCGCCAAACAAATTGTGCATATTGCCCAAAATTTCCTGATACGCGCCCACCATGAAAAAACCCAATAATGGCGGATTGTCTTCGGGGTAATCGGGCATGGGCATGGTGGTGGCAATGCCATCGCCGTCAATGTAATGGTCTACCGTGCCGTCTGAATCGCAAGTGATGTCCAACAACACCGCTCTGCGGGCAACAGGCTGATTCAACTGCGTAATCGGGCAAACTGGGAATAATTGGTCTATGCCCCAAGCGTCAGGCAGCGATTGAAACAGCGAAAAATTGACATACAATTTATCGGCAAACCGTTCTTGCAATTCGTCAATAATCGTGCGGTGCGAACGGTGTTTTGCATTAAATAATTCGCCAACTTGGTGGCAAATATTCAAATACAACTGCTCTGCCCAAGCGCGTTGTTGCAAACTCAACAAACCCACATTGTACTGATTATGCACATCTGATAAATCAAACTGGCTTTCGTGTATCCAGCTACGCAGCGAACGTTTTTCGCGTGAGGCGAAAATATCCGTCCACGTTTCCCACATGCTGTGTAAAACGCGTGGGTCTTCGGGGGCAGGGGCTTGCAGTTGTTCGGCTTTGTAGCGTTCCACGCCAATCACATTTGCCACCAAAACCGCATGATGTGCCGTGATGCCGCGTCCGCTTTCTGTGATAATCGTTGGGTGTGGCAAACCGTATTCTTCGCAAGCCTGACCAATGCCCCACACCACCGTGCTGGCGTATTCATTCAAACCATAATTCACGGAACAATCGGATTGGGTGCGATTGCCTTCGTAATCCACGCCCAAGCCGCCGCCCACATCAAAGCAGCGAATGTTCACGCCCAATTTGTGCAATTCCACATAAAAACGTGCCGATTCGCGCACGCCTGTCGCCACATCACGAATGTTGCCCAGTTGTGAACCCAAATGGAAATGCAATAATTGTAAACAATCTAAATTGTCTTGCTCTTTCAATACATTAACCAAATGCAAAACTTGTGAAGCGGACAAACCAAATTTGGATTTATCGCCACCCGAAGCCTGCCATTTGCCCGAACCTTGCGATGCCAAACGCGCCCGTACCCCCAAACGCGGTTTTACACCAATTTTTGCCGCTTCTTCCAAAACCATTTGAATTTCAGACAGCTTTTCAATGACCAAATACACTTGATGACCCAATTTCTCGCCCATTAAGGCAAAACGAATGTATTCGCGGTCTTTGTAGCCGTTGCAGACGATGAGCGTTTGGGTGGTGCCTGCGTGTGCCAACACCGCCATCAATTCGGCTTTGGAGCCTGCTTCCAAACCATGTGGCTGTTTGCTGTGAATCAGGCTTTCAATCACGCGGCGGTGTTGATTGACCTTAATCGGGTACACCAAGCAATAATCGCCACGATAACCAAATTCCGCGCGCGCATTGGCAAACGCTTGATTGATGGCTCGCAAACGGTGTTGCAAAATTTGCGGAAAACAAAACAAAATCGGCAAATGGGCTTGATGATGTTGTTGAACGTGTTGTGTGAGTGCCACCAACGAAATCTGATTTTCAGGCTGCTCTGGATTGGGGCAGACGGTCATCTCGCCAGCTTCATTAGCTTGATAATAATTCATGCCCCAGTAGAGGAGATTGCTGACTTTTTGAACGGTTAAATTATCCAATTTATTGATTCCCAATATGATTTATACTTCTTAATTTTTCAGGCAGCCTGAATATTTTTGTCGTACACAAAAAGGCAGCCTGAAAACAATTTTAGGCAAAGGCGTGTTGTAAAACAAAACGTGGCTGGTATTGGTTGTCCAAACACACATTTTCAGCAAACATGACAAGCGGTCGCACCCACACACCGTATTCGCCATACAGGGCGCGGTAAACCACCAGTTTTTCTTGCGTTTCGGAATGGGTGGCGATTTCCAACACTTCGTAGAGATTGCCTTTGTAATGGCGGTAGATGCCGCGCACAATTGGGTTTTCTTGCATATTTTTTTCTTTGAAAAATAGGTTTCAGGCAGCCTGAACATAGCCCAAACAGCACAAAGCCGCTAAAACTGCCTGTTCTGTAAATGGCTCAATCATCGGAATGCCCGAAGCGCGTGGTCCACCAAAATTCAAAATGGCAATATGGTGTCGTTGGACAAAATCAGCGATGTGTTTACCAGCCGTTTCAGGCTGCACCCAAGCTGCGTCAATCAATAAATACGGTTTGCGTTGAGCAATACAGGTTTTCAAGGTCAATTCTGTGCCGCCACCCAACACAATTTCGCTGTGATAAATGATGACGGTTGCATTGCTGTCCATCACATTTTGTTTGGTGCGTTTGCGATAGCCTGCACCGATAAGTGGCGTAAGCGGATAATGTGGCGCGATTTCGCCATCTTCCGCGCAACGGTCTTCGGGACACCAACCGCCACACGGTACATTTGCCGCCAATGCCGCGTTGAGTGCGCCACGGTCTACGCCAGTTTGTCCGCCAGAGACGATTTTGAGCATGGGAAAAATCCTTGTTTTTAATTGGATTATTGATTTTCAGGCAGCCTGAAAAATCATTCTGTAGGGTGTGCCGTGCGCTCTATTTTTTCACACAAAATTCAATTTTGGGTAGCAATTTGGTGCGCATGGCACACCCTACACATTTTTTTACAACAACACCCTTTCAATCCCCCCATTATTCGCCTTTTCCACAAACTCATTTTGCCAATTTTCGCCCAAAATGTGTTTTGCCATTTCCACCACAATGTAATCGGCTGGCAAGTTGTTGTCGTCCGAATAGCGGCTCAAACCTTGCAAACAGGCAGGGCAGGAAGTCAGCATTTTCACATTTTCGCCTTGCGGTAAGGCTTTGAGATTTTTGGAAATTTCCTCTTGTTTGCGGAATTTCACTTGCGTGGCGATGTCGGGGCGTTTTACCGCAAACATGCCGCTTTCGCCACAACAACGGTCGCTCAAAGGCACGGTTTTGCCCATCAATTCGCTGGCGAGTTTCGCGCCGTCCATGGTTTTGATGGGGGTGTGGCAAGGGTTGTGATACAAATACTGTTGCCCCTTAATGCCTTCTAATTTCAAGCCTTTTTCCAACAAAAATTCGTGAATGTCAATAATGCGGCTGTTGGGGAAAATGTCTTCAAAACGATAACCCGCCAGCGAGTCGTAACACGTTCCGCAACTTACCACAATCGTTTTAATGTCCAAATAATTCAAAGTGTTCGCCATGCGATGAAACAAAACGCGGTTTTCCGTAACCATTTGCGTGGCTTTGTCCTTGTCGCCGCCTGCATTTTGTGGGTAGCCACAGCACAAATAGCTGGGCGGCAACACCGTTTGCACGCCAGCGTGGTACAACATGGCTTGCGTGGCTAAACCCACTTGCGAAAACAGTTTTTCCGAGCCGCAGCCAGGGAAATAGAACACCGCCTCCGCGTCTTCGCCCACTTGTGGATTGCGGATAATGGGAATGGTTTTGCTGTCTTCAATATTCAGCAGGGCGCGAGATGTTTTGAGCGGAATGTGGCGCGGCAGGGGGCGGTTGATGAAATGCACAACCTGTTCTTGAATATGGGCTTTTTGCGTGGTGGCTTTGGGGGTGGCTTTTTGTTTTTCGGTGTTGAGATGAAACTTTTTCGCCAAATCGTAGCCCAAGTTTTGCAATTTAAAGCCTGTTTCTGCCACGCCTTTTCGCAGGATTTTGACGGCAGTTGGGTCTTTGGCGTTGAGCAATGCCATGCCTGCCGCCACCGCAGGATTGAATTTCGCCTTGCCTGATTTTAAGAGAAAATGGCGAATGTCCACCGTTACATCGCCAAAATCAATTTTCACTGGGCAGGGTTTGACGCAACGGTGGCACACGGTGCAATGGTCGCCAATGTTGCCCAATTCGTGAAAGTGTTTCAGCGACACGCCACGCCGTGTTTGTTCTTCGTACAAAAAGGCTTCGGCAAGCAAGCCCACGCCCAAAATTTTGTTGCGTGGCGAATACAGTAAATTGGCGCGTGGCACATGGGTGGAACACACGGGTTTGCATTTTCCGCAACGCAAACAATCTTTTACCGCGTGGGTAATGCGCCCCAATGCGGATTGTTCCATAATCAGGCTTTCAAATCCCAATAATTCAAACGATGGGGTGTAGGCGTTGCGCAAATCTGCGCCTTTCATCAGTTTGCCACGATTGAAATTGCCTTTTGGGTCAATGCGTTGCTTGTAATCCCAAAACGGCTGCATTTCTTCATCGGTCATGAATTCCAATTTGGTGATGCCGATGCCGTGTTCGCCTGAAATCACACCGTTCAGGCTGCGTGCCAATTTCATAATCCGCGCTACGGCTTGGTGGGCGGTTTGCAGCATTTCATAATCATCTGAATTGACGGGGATATTGGTATGCACATTGCCATCGCCCGCGTGCATGTGCAGCGCAACAAACACGCGCGAACGCACGGTTTTGGCGTGGATTTTGCCCAAACCTGCCATGATTTTGCTGTCGGCTTGGCTGCTGAAAATGTCTTCCAAGGGTTTCATCACGTCTTCTTTGATGGAAACGCGCAGCCTGAAATCGCGGAATGCGATGAAACAGCTTTCGTTTAAGTCGGCTTCTTTGGCGAAGACGATTTTGTCGCCATAACGATTTGCATATTCAGACAAAGGTGCGTCCAAATTGTCCAGCAGCCATTGCCAACGTGTTTGCACTTGGTGGACGAAATCCAAGGCGTGTTTGGCGCGGTCGCCCAGCAATTCGTGTTTGGGCAAATCGCTGTCTAGCTGCTCCACAGGCAGGCTGCCTGAAAGGTAATCCACCAACGCGGCACACAGTTTGAGCTTGTTTTGTATGGACAATTCAATGTTGATGCGTTCAATGCCGTCTGAATATTCGCCCAAGCGTTCCAATGGAATGACCACGTCTTCGTTGATTTTAAAGGCGTTGGTATGACGGGCAATGGCGGCGGTGCGGCTGCGGTCGAGCCAAAATGTTTTGCGTTGTTCGGGCGACACGGCAATGAAACCTTCACCATCTCGCGCATTTGCCAATGAAATGATGTGTTTACAGGCTGCCACGACTTCGTTTTCATCGTCTGAAACCAAATCCGCAAGCAACACCATTTTGGGGCGACCTTTGCCTGCCGCTTTGGTGGCATAGCCGACTGCGCGAACGTATCGCCAATCCAAATGTTCCAAACCTGCCAATTTAACCGTTTGATGTGCAAGCATATAATCGCGGATTTCCACAATAGAAGGCGTGGCGTTGGCAACCGTGCCGAAAAATTCCAAACACACGGTGCGAATGTGATCCGGCATGCGGTGCAACACGAATGCCACGCTCGTGATAATCCCGTCCGTGCCTTCTTTTTGTACACCGGGTAAGCCGCTCAAAAATTTATCGGTAACGTCTTTGCCCAAGCCGACTTTGCGAAACAGGCTGCCTGAAATTTCAAGGCGTTCGGTTTTGATGATGCGTTCGCCATCGTCTGCCAAAGTATGCACGTCAAACAGGGCGACTTCTTCGTCATGGATTTTGCCGAAATTGTGTTTCACGCGCTCAATTTTGAGCCATTCGCCTTGCGCGTTCACCATTTTCCACCACGCCAAATTGTCCAGAGCCGTTCCCCACAACACGGCTTTTTTGCCGCCTGCGTTCATGGCAACGTTGCCGCCCACACACGATGCGTCTGCGGAAGTGGGGTCTACGGCAAACACGAGTTTGGCGGCAGAGGCGGTTTCTTCCACGCGGCGCGTTACCACGCCTGCACCGCAATGGATAATGGGGTGTTTGCCTTCCAATCCTGCCAATTCAACGTATTCTACGCCATTGTGTTTGTCCAATTTTTCGGTGTTAATCACGGCTGACATTGCGTCCAAAGGCACGGCACCGCCTGTGTAACCTGTGCCGCCGCCGCGTGGGATAATCGTCAAATCCAGCTCAATCAGGGCGCGAACCAGTGGCGCAATTTCCTGTTCGGTATCGGGATTGATGACGACAAAGGGGTATTCCACGCGCCAGTCGGTTGCGTCTGTAACGTGGGTAACACGCGCCAAGCCGTCAAACATGATGTTGTGTTTGGCGGTGATTTGGCTCAATCGTTTGAGGATTTGTTCGCGTTTGAGTTGGGTGGTGGCAAAGCTGTTTTCAAATTGATTGACCGCGCTTTCGGCTGCCTGAACCAGTTTCAGCACTTCGGCATTGTCATCGCGGCGTTTGTTGATTTCGTGCAAGCGATGGCGCAGGGCTTGCACCAGCGCGGCTTGGCGTTTGGGGTGTTCGAGCAAATCGTCCACCAAATAGGGGTTGCGTACCACCGCCCAAATGTCGCCCAGCACTTCAAACAACATTCGGGCGGAGCGTCCTGTTTTGCGGTGTTGGCGCAGGTTTTCCAAAATGTCCCAAGCATAATCGCCCAGCAAGCGGCAGACGATTTCTTTGTCGGAATAGGAGGTGTAGTTGTAGGGGATTTCGCGTATGCGTTTTTTGGGGGCGTGGGTGGTGGCAGTCATGGTTGTGGGTATTCCAATGATGAATTGTAATTGAGAATAAATACAGGCAAGTTGCTGATTTTTACATGGATATTATACCCATCAAAGGTCTGATTCAATCAGAATTTTTTGTATAACAGTCATACCAGATTGATATGAGACATAATATAAAGGCTGCCTGAAACGTTTCAGGCAGCCTAATACTCAATTTAAGCGATACATAAACTTATTTTTTGCCTTTTTTGGGCTGTAATGCTTCATTCAAACGACCTAGTATGTAGCCTTCCAACAATTCACGTTTTTCCCAAAAAAAGGTTTGAAATTTATTTAAAGAATAAATTTTTTGTACCATTTTGGGAAAACCTGAATGCAAAATGGCTGCAATTTCAGGGTTTTGTATTTCATTGTTCATGGCTTCTTGAAGCGTAGTTTGTTTAGCTTGCAAGTATTCATTGATTTGTTTTTTGGTGTAATTACCGATTTCAAATTGTTGCATGATGTTTCCTTATCCAAATGTGATGATTCATATTGTTTGATTCAAGCCATTTCTGTGCCAAGCTGCCTAAAAATTCAATCAAAACGTTTGATGTATTTCACTTCGCCACCTGATGATTCTGTACCTGCTCGGAATACAGCTTGGAATGAACGGCTGATTTGGTACACCAGTTTAACCGATTGACTGGCTGTTTGTAAGCCTGCTTCATAGCCTAAATACAAATCTTGTGTGAGTTGTTTACCAAATGTCAGCACTTGTTGGGCAGGGTTCATTTCACCTGTTTGGGCATTGCGGGTTTGACTGCTGCTTAAACCAAAATTGTCCACTAAACCGATTTTGTCATTCAGGCTGCCTGCAAGAAATGCGCCTGCTGCGGTAGCAAGGGCAGCTTGGTCGGTGCTGCTGCCACTGCTGGCACGGTTCAAAATCAGCCATGATAATTTGTCTTTTTCGCTCATGGGTTCATCAGCAACCAATGTAACGCGTGGTGCGTCCAAATTACCCAACACTTCCACACCCGCACCAACTGGTGAACCACGCCGTTCGGCACGAATGTTTAAATTGGGGCTACCCAATGGTCCAACAAAAGAAATGATGCCTTTTTTGATGTACAAATCCTGTCCATAGGCTTTGTATTGCCCTTTAACAACATGAATGCTACCCACCCCTTGTACATTGTTGCCAGGTTTGGCATGGAGCGACAATTTACCACCCAATGTAACGTCTAAACCTTGTCCGCTAAAATAGAAATGGTCTTTTAAATCAAAGGTTAAGTTTAAATTAAACGGCATAGGTTTGGTGGCAGGTTTTTCTTCTTCCCCTAGAATAATGACATCATCGTCCAATTCTGGCGCGCTGCTGTCTTGAAAACCGAATTTACCTTCGTCTGTTTGCAAATTGCCGACCAACGTCATGCCCTCATTGGTGTAAATCAGTTCATTGCTGCCTGAAACGGTTAAACGGCGATTGGGTCTGTCCAGAACTTGATAATGGTTAAACACCACTTTGGCTTGTACATCAGGCGATTTGTTGGTGTATGCCGCGCTGCCTGAAAGCGTTACGGTACCGTTTTTGCGGCGGAATGTGAGTTCGTCCACCAACCAACGTTGTCCTTCTAAACGCGATTGCAGGCTGCCATCTGCCAAAATGATGCCAATGTCGCGGTTGCGATAATTGAGATTTTGTCCTGTTATGCTGCCTGAAAACTGTGGATTATTTAAACGCCCGCCAATTTGCACATCGGCATGCAGCGTACCATTCACAGTTTGTCCAATCGGCATCAGATTGCGCAAGGTGTCCAAATTTTCTGAATGGATTTGAACTCGTCCAGATACTGGGGCTTGCATAAAATTGCCGCTACCAAAATTTTGTAAAATGTCAAATACACCCTCGACTTTGCCATAACGGGTATTACCGCTGAACTTGTTTAAAATACCCCTTCCATTGAGCTGGGTATTGACAAGCACACCACTCAATGCCAATGCGGTTTTACGGACATCACCCAACACAATGTCGCCACCTTGTTGGCGCAAATTGAAATAGCCATTTGGATTCTGACTGTATGTCAAATCCCAATCGCCAGCCAAAACCAAATTGTGTTCTATGGGTGGTTTGTAAAAATGATGCAATTGCACCAAATGCAAATTGTCAGCACGACCTTTGGTTGTCAAACCTGTTCGCTTATCCCACGAAAAACGTTCCAAATTCAGGCTGCCTGAAAGGGCTTGCCAACGTGCTGTACCCAGTATCACACGCTCTGCCCCTGCTTCCAAACTCATGCGGTTTTGCAATTTCAAATCCAATGCACCGCCCACATTTAAAGCATCAATCATGCCCAACCATTGGTTTTTTTCATTCAATCCGCCATCGGCTTGGGCGTTGAATGTCAAAGGTTTGCCATCCACTTGCAAGCTGCTGGTGGCGCGGAATGCATGGCGATTGAGCGTACCTTTTAAGGTTGCATCAATGTGGTCAATCGCTGTACCACCTGCACTGATGCCCTTGCCTTTGAGCGAGATATCCAATGTGCGGTTGCGTTCGGGTGAACCGATGAATATAAAATCCAAGTTTTGTGCTTTTACGGCATTCCCAACGGCAAAATGGCGTGCGCTGCCTGAAAGTTTGGCATCTAATTGGGTAAAATTGTCTGCCACAGATGTGAGCGTGCCTTTGGCATTGAGTGCACCTTGTATACCAAAACCAAAACGATATAGTTCAGGGGCATTGATGTCCAGTTGCAAGACTTCGCCTTTTTTACCAAATGCGCCTTGCGTGAAAATGCGGTTTTGTCCCAAACGGATATCGGTATTGATTTGACTAAAATGTTGGTTTTGATACTGAATTTGACCACTTCCTGAAAGCGAAGTACCCGATAGTTGCGATACCCCAAAACGCATTTGTGCCGCAAATTGTTGCTTGGTCGCCAAACCTGTTAATTGGATTTGCCCATTTACGCTGCCTTCGGGAAAACTGGGGTAAAACCGTGCAGGATTGAAGTTTTCACTACTGATTTCGGCAACGATTTTTTGGTCTTGAAACAATTCATAGCTGCCTGAAAGCAACATTTTTCCGCCGTTTTCAGGCAGGATTTGTCCGTCTTTCAGCCACAATGTGCGCTGCCCTTGTGCTTTATCGGTGGCAATATTTAGGCTGCCTGAAACATCAGCGCGACCTGTGTTCAGTTGCCATTTAATAATCGGTTCGGCAAAGGTATTTTCAGTTTGAATCTGTCCATTAATTTTGCCCAACCAATTTTGTGCCAACACATCGGCTGCAGCCAAATTCTCAATTTGGGCTTTGAGCGCATGGGTTTGTTGAAGCGTATCCACCCTACCCATCATGAACATCTTACCCTGCTGCATCAATCCCAGTTCCAGCTCTTCAATGTCCAACACACCTTTATCGTTTACCGAAAAAGCACCCAATACTTCACGAACAGGTATGCCATTTTTATCCACAGGCAAAGCCTGATTATTGGCAATATCAATCCCGCCTGTTAAAGCAATGCTGTCGCTGGTTTCATCTGGCACCACCATCAAATCAAACCCCAAATCGGCTTTGGGCAAATTACTTTGAAAAGCCTGCGGATTAATGTGTTTACCTTTAAGCTGAATTAAACCAATTTTTTCGCCCAATAAAGGAGCAAAAGGACGCAAACGGGTTTCGCCTTGCAAAGCCACGCCCTGCCCCGTTAAATTAATGCGCGTATGCATATCATTCAGGCTGCCTGAAACACCCAAAGCATTTTGCACAGCAATGCCGTCCAATTCGCCATGACTGTGCAATGCACCCACCAAAGCAAACGGCGCACGACTTTCCATTGCCAATGCACCTGTACTGGCAGACCATTCATTACGCAAGGATTTGATGTTTAAAGCATGACGTGCGTGGTCATAATAATAAGCCGCCTGAACACCACGCAAAATTTCGGTATCCGCCTGACCTGTTTTACTGGCACGCACACGGATGCTGCCCACCTCCAAATGTTCTGCCGCCACCGTAAACGGCAACATGATGTTTTCAGGCAGCTTGGCAGATTTGCGGTCGGGTTGAGGTGGCGTAGGTTTGTTTTCAATCATCATATCGCCCACCACCAAACGATGAATGGGCAAATGGCGATTTTTTAATTTTTCAGGCTGCCAATCCAATTCCACCTTGCTGATTTCAAGATGAACGGACGACGTATTGACGCTGATTTTGGCTGCCTGAAAACCACGCCACAAAGTACCTTGCAGTTTCTGACTGTGAATTTGCACACCCACCCAAGCAGGCAGTTTTTCCAAAGCAAAACGCAAACCGCTTTCTGTACCCAGCAACCACGTTCCACTTACCAATAAACCACCCAGCAATACAATACCCAGCATCAACATACGCCATAACCAAATGCGTTTAAGCGATTTGGTAACAGGTAGCGTAGCTGGCTGTTGCTTGGGTTCAGAGCTCATAGGGGTGCGTTCAGTCATAATCGGATTTTGAACTTACAATCAATCTAAAAACACTTTCAGGCTGCCTGAAATCTCATTTTTCAAGCAGCCTACTGCAATACCAAAACTTTATTCAAACGGATGTTGAATCAAAATCGTTTCTTCACGGTCAGGGCCTGTGGACACAATCGCAATCGGCGCACCGCACACTTCTTCAATGCGTTTCAAATATTTTTTCGCATTTTCAGGCAGCGCGTCATACGATTTCACGCCAAAGGTGGATTCCGTCCAGCCGTCCAAAGTTTCGTAAATGGGCGTGCAGTTGGCAACCGCGTCTGCGCCAAAGGGCAAAATGTCGGTGGTGGAGCCGTCTGGCAAGGTGTAGCCCACGCAAATTTGGATTTTTTCAATGCCGTCCATCACGTCCAATTTCGTGATACACATGCCTGTGATGCCGTTTACTTGGATTGAGCGTTTTAAGGCAGCCGCGTCAAACCAACCGCAACGTCTTGGGCGACCCGTTACCGAACCAAATTCATGTCCGCGTTCTGCCAAGCCTGCGCCCACTTCGTCAAACAATTCCGTTGGGAATGGACCTGAACCCACGCGCGTGGTGTAGGCTTTCACAATGCCCAACACATAGTTCAACATATGCGGTGGCACACCTGCGCCAGCCGCCGCCGCGCCCGCCACACAATTTGATGATGTAACAAAGGGATAAGTGCCATAATCAATGTCCAGCAAAGTGCCTTGTGCGCCTTCAAACAGCAAGCGTTCGCCAAGCTGATTTTTCTCGTACAAAGTGCGCGACACATCGGCAATCATCGGCAAAATGCGTTCGCGGAATGCGTCAATTTTCGCCATCACTTCATCAAAATCAACGGCTTGTGCGCCATGCAAATGTTCCAGTTGCACATTGTACAAAGCCAGATTGTTGCGGACTTTTTCCGCCACCAAATCGCGGTTTGCCAAATCGCCAGCGCGTACCGAACGGCGCGCCACTTTGTCTTCGTAAGCGGGCCCGATGCCGCGACCTGTTGTGCCGATTTTGCCTGCACCGCGCGATTTTTCGCGGGCTTGGTCAAGCGCAATGTGGTAGGGCAAAATCAAGGGTGCGGTGGGGGCGATTTTCAGGCGTTGTTCCACATTTTTCACGCCAGCCGCGTTCAATTCGTCAATTTCGCCCAACAAGGCTTCGGGCGATACCACCACGCCTGAACCGATGTAGCAATCCAAGTTTTCATGCAAAATGCCGCTTGGAATCAGGCGCAAAATGGTTTTTTTACCGTTCACAACCAGCGTGTGTCCTGCGTTGTGTCCGCCCTGAAAGCGCACCACGCCTGTGGTTTGCTCCGCGAGCCAATCTACGATTTTGCCTTTGCCTTCGTCGCCCCATTGTGCGCCGATTACGACCACGTTTTTTGTCATTTTGTTTGACCTTTTTGGTTAATAAAAATAAGAAATTGGGAATTTTAGCTACGCTGAACTTGGTTTCAGGCTGCCTGAAAATGCAACAATACAGATTAAAACATTTTAAAATTGCCAATAAAAGTTAAACCGCAATAGCTTTTATTGGGCTCATTTTCAGTAAATTCCGAAAAATGATAGCTGAACATACGATTGCCAGCCAAGACACCTTTTTCTTTTGCAACGCGAACGATTTCATCAACATCATAATCACAATGAAGTTGCTTAACCAACTGCTCAACAGGCAAAATTTCATCATTATCAGTTGTTTGCCACAGAAATAAGTCCAAATCAATGGGACTGTTCAAATCTTTGGATAATTGCGATTTGCGTTTTCCTGTTTTGTTCATGTATTGTAATTCGGCTTCACTGTCTCTATCACAAGTACCTAGCCAAATCGCCACCATTCTTTTGCTCACATCTGTCAATAACATGATTGATTACCCTGAAATAATGTATGAATATGTCATCAAAATATTTTTCAGGCTGCCTGAAAATGTTTATACCACTTTTTCAATATGTGCCTGCAAAGTATTCAATGTTACAAAAGTCAAATCATACATACTGCTCAACGATTTGGCTTGTGCGTCATCAATATCCAATACCAGCAAAATGAAATTATTGGCTGGGATATTCAATCTTTTTCTTAAATTCAAATATTTATCCAAATCTTTGCGGTATTCGCCCGTTTTACATTCAATCACAATTGGCACACCGTTTGACGTGTACAAAACCACGTCCAATTCATGTAAATCTTGATTTTGAAAATGAATTTTTACACTTCGCGCCACAGAAAAACGTACATTTTTTGCTTGTACGGTTTGCAAAACGCTGTTGAGCGCGAACCATTCCAACCAACCGCCCATGAAAAATTGACGAATTGGTGTAGCGATTTGTAGTTTCAAAAATAAAATTTTATCTTGTTTCTTATAGTTATACACCGAAAACAGTGTGTGGCTGTAAAATTCACGGCAAATATGGTTGATTTTTTGTTGCTGTTTTTGGTTGTATTTTTTCAAATCCAAATTCAAATTCAACACATTTTTGTGATACGACCAACTTAATTTACGCATTAAATCTGCCAATAAAGCGTAATTTTGACCAATTTTCTGCGCCGCTTCGTCATAAAAACCACTCATGTCCACAGCCGAATAATTAAATTCAGCTTTCACATTTTGTTTGGTAAACCAATTTGCCAAAGGTTGGTGTTGTGCGGCAGTAGCAAGCTTATCGGTATTGTTTAAATCCAAATTATTCAAAGGATTATTTTGCAGATTTTCTTGAAGTTCGCTGTCGTCTAGTTGGGCTTTCAGGCTGTCAATTTCGCGCAAAGCCGCCGTGTAACGTGCCGATAATTGCTCCACTACCTGCAAAGGCGCGTAAACCGCCACCGCCGCACCACATTTATGACAGGCAGCCTGAACGCCTTTCACCGTTTCACCCCAAATTTTACACGCATTGCAACGATAGATACCTAATTTAATGGTATTTTGCGGGGGGGGGGGGAGGAGTCATTTTCTTTGGCAATTAAATTTCGGATATTATTAAACATCATTACTCCTTTTATTTATGTTAAATCAATAAATCCTTATGCTAGGTAATTTTAGGGTGCGTACCATGCACCCTACATTGGCTTGGTGGCAATTTTCAGGCTACCTGAAGCCCCATTTTACCCTGTTATTGCGTTTGTAAAAAACTTTCCGTTAATAATTCAAGCAACTGTTTTTCAGGCAGCGAGCCGTCCAAACGCACCGTCAGCCAATGGCGTTTATTCATGTGGTAAGCTGGCGCAAAACCTGCTTGCCCACTTAATTGCGCAACCCATTCGGGTGGCAATTTCACATTCATAATCGGGATTTTATCCTGCGAGGGCAAACCAATTTGGCTGCCTGAAACCGCAAGCGTGATGACAAACCATTTGCGGTTATGAGTGTGGCGAAACACCGCACAATCAGGGTGCTGGCGAAAAATGTATTCAGGTAAAACACCATATTTTTCAAATATGTGATTGTGAATGAAATGGACTTGCGAAATCATGACCTACCTTTCAGGCTACCTGAAGATTCACACAATAATCCACTCATTATTTTGCCAAACCAAACGTTTCAGGCTGCCTGAATTGTCGTTCATGCCATAATCCACCACCACGCAAATGCCCTGTTCGCGCAATTCATTGATTTTTTCAATGGCTTGGGCATAATCGGCAAGTGCCACACGCACCGTTTCGGGGCGCGAACTTGCTGCCAAATACGCCCCAAATACGCGCAAATCAAAACTGAAACCTGTGGCAGGACGCGAACGCCCAAAATATTCGCCCAAACCGTCATAGCGACCACCACGCGCCACCGCGTCATGGTGTTCGGGCGCGTAGGCGGCATAGAGCAAGCCTGTGTGGTAGTTGTCCACGCGCACTTCCGCCAAATCAATGTGAACGGCTTGTTCGGGGAATGCCGCGCAAACTTGTTCCAAAATTTCAATGGCTTGTGTAACCGCACTCAATTGCGGCAAACGCTGTTTGGCTGCCTGTAAAATTTCGCGTCCGCCATACAATTCGGGCAAAGTGGCGAGTGCGTTTGTCCAAATGTCGTCCAGTTGCCAGCTTTTTGCCAATGCGCGAACGGCTTCACGGTCTTTGTTTTGCATAGCGGAAAGCAATTGTTGGCTTTGTGTTTCATTCAAAGCTGCTGCTACAGCTAAAGCGCGGAAAACGCCAATGTGTCCGAGCGCAAGAATGATGTTGTTCATGCCACCTATTTTTAAGGTTTTTAACATTAAATCAATGATTTCAATATCAGCAGCTGTGTTAGTACAACCATAGAGTTCTGCACCAGTTTGATAAGGTTCACGCGTGGTTAAGAAGCCATCGGGTTTGGCGTGCAATACGCTGCCTGAATAACATAATCGGTTAATACCTTGATTTTGAGACAATAAATGAGCATCAATGCGTGCTACTTGTGGCGTAATATCGGCACGGATACCCAGCTGACGACCGCTGATTTGGTCGGCAACGCGTATGGTTTTAAGCGATAAACCATTGTCTATGTGGGTAAGCAAAGATTGGCTGTATTCCATTAAAGGCGGATGTACCAATTCATAACCGTGTAGGCGAAATTGCAACAACACACGTTCTTTGATGCTTTCAAGCTGACGTGCGCGTTCGGGTAAAATATCGGCGATGTGTTCAGGAAGTTGCCAAGTTTGCATGCTGTATCCTTCTATACTATGGCATGAAAAAAGACGGATAACCGCCTTACTGTTATTGAAATCTGGGTAAACTTTAACATAATTTAATGTATTTGCGGTAATAAGGCTGCCTGAAACACCATGGTGTTTTTCAGGCAGCCTGTATTATTCAGCAGCTGTTACCCATGATTTTTTTGATTTTACAAGTATTTTGTGTGAGTAATATGATAAGGTAAGTACCACCTAATTTCATTCAAAAAATCATCTTGTGTTTTCAGGCTGCCTGAAAAAAGATTTTAGCTGCGAATGCGCTCAATTTTCGCGCCCACACCACCGAGTTTTTTCTCGATGTGTTCGTAGCCACGGTCTAGGTGGTAGATTTGTTCCACGATGGTTTCGCCATCAGCCACCAAACCCGCCATCACCAAGCTGGCAGACGCGCGTAAATCGGTTGCCATAACCGTTGCACCCGACAATTTTTCCACGCCCTGCACCAAAGCGGTGTTGCCTTCGGCAGAAATGTTCGCGCCCATGCGATTCAGCTCGGGAACGTGCATAAAGCGGTTTTCAAAAATGGTTTCGGTTACTTTACACGCGCCTTCGGCAATGGCGTTCATTGCCATGAATTGCGCTTGCATATCGGTGGGGAATGCGGGGTGTTCGGCGGTGCGAATGCTCACGGCTTTGGGGCGTTGCTGCATGTCTATGCTAATCCAATCATCGCCTGCTTCAATAATCGCGCCTGCTTCCACCAGTTTGTCCAAAACCACGTCCATGGTTTTGGGCGCGGCGTTGCGCAACACCACTTTGCCGCCTGTCATCGCCACCGCACACAAGAATGTGCCTGCTTCAATGCGGTCTGGCACCACGCTGTGTTCGCAGCCGTGCAATTCGTCCACGCCTTCAATGGTCATGGTTTGTGTGCCTATGCCTTGAATTTTTGCGCCCATTTTGACCAAGCATTCTGCCAAATCCACCACTTCTGGCTCAACGGCACAATTTTCCAACACGGTTGTGCCTTGCGCCAAAGTCGCTGCCATCAGCAGATTTTCTGTGCCGCCCACCGTTACCACGTCCATGACCACGCGCGCGCCTTTGAGTTTGCCGTTGGGCGCGGTGGCTTTCACATAGCCGTGTTCAATCACGATTTGTGCACCCATGGCTTCCAAGCCTTTCAAATGCTGGTCCACAGGTCGCGCCCCAATCGCACAGCCCCCTGGTAAACTCACTTCGGCTTGACCAAATCGCGCCAAAGTTGGTCCCAAAACCAAAATGGACGCGCGCATGGTGCGAACCAAATCGTAGGGGGCGCAGGTGTTGTTTACGGTGCTGCCGTTGATTTCAAATTCGGCAATGTTGTCGGTCAAAACGCGTGCGCCCATGCCTTGCAACAATTTTTGCGTGGTTTTCACGTCTGCCAGCATGGGGACGTTTTTCAAACGCAAGGTGCCGCTTGTGAGCAAACCTGCACACATCAAGGGCAAAGCGGCGTTTTTCGCGCCCGACACGGTGATTTCGCCATTTAATTTGCCGTTGGCGATGATTTTTAATTTATCCATTTGAGAAAATCTTTCTGTTAATAAAATTAATCAAATATGTATTTTTAGTTTAAGGCTGCCTGAAAATTTGGTGGAATTTGATAAATTGGCAGGTGTGCCTATTGCCGCAATTCGCAGAACATCCAATTCCAGTCAAACACAATATGTTAAATTGGATTTGAGCAGCTTGCAAAAAGCCGATGAAGCAACGCGCCGAACTTTGAATTATGAAGATGACAAGCAAACCCTAGCCGATTTGGAAAAACAACACGGCAAATTGTATGTGTTTGGGGTAATGGGCAAATATCAGGGCGCGTTTGTGGCGATGGACGCAGCGCAAAATCTGATAGCCACATTTGGACAACGTGATTTGCATTGATGTTTTCAGGCAGCCTGAAACCTTTGTAGCTTGCGCCGTTGCACCATTTCGCTGCATTAAAATGAATTTGGTGGCGATTTGATTGCACATGGCGCACGCTATTTCATTACCAAAGTTCGCTCAAACGATTGGGGTGCTTGATGAGCATCTTACTCAATCGCTCTGCTTGTTTAAATTGCGCATTGGTAACCTGTTCACCATTACAATACACGTCAAGATGTCCTTTGTTTACATCACCATATAAATGATTATTGTATAAAGCCAATGTACAAGCTGTTAGCGGATTGGTTTTGACACCATAAACGGTGGCATTTTCCTCCATACCATAAATTACGGTTAAATCAGACAACGCCATATAATTTTGTAATGTAGCAGCTTGCTGCAATTTTCCGATGATTTTTAGATAATCAACAGGTGTCTGCTTTTCCAATAATTTAATTTCATCCATGATTTTTTGTGTGCCATTAGGCGCAAATTCATCTGCGGTTTCTTGACTGCTCATACCATCTGCTGCCATATCAGCCAAAATATTTTGGGCAACTTCATGTCCATTATCGGCAGCCTTTTTCATCCAATGATAGAAATCACTTTCTTTGATACGGTTAGGGTCAGCCGTTTCAAATAGCGACTGAGCCAAGAAATATTGTGCATCCACATCGCCTTTTTCAGCTTGAGCCAACAGATTTTTTTGTTCAACCGTGTAGTTTAACTGCGTATGAGCAGGACTGCTGGCAGTCATATTTTGTATGTCAGCAGTTGTTTCTGCGGAACAAGCAGATAATGCCAAAAGAAGTAATAGAATATGATTTTTCATGTATTTATCTATTTTAATTTAACAAAATACCATTTCAGGCAGCCTGAATTGCCGTCCGCTAGGGCTTTCAGGCTACCTGAACTGTTTTACTCTTCCGATTGATTTTTGCCAGCAGGCGGTTCAAGCTGTTCTTTCCAGCCGCATTCTTTCTGCGGACACACACGCTCCACGCCCCAACGCTTGGTTACTTTCCGCATGGTAATTGCCCAGCCGCATTGTGGACACGGCTCGTTGAGCGGCAAATGATTGACCGCATATTTGCAATCGGGGTAGCTGTCGCAACTGTAAAAGGTTGTGCCAAAACGCGATTTGCGTTCCACCAAATGCCCTTTGCCACATTGTGGGCAGGGGACGCCTGTGGTTTTCGGCTTTTCCAAAGGCTCAACGTGTTTGCATTTCGGATAATTCGCGCAACCGATGAATTTGCTGCCTGAACGCGCCGTTTTGTACACCAACTGACCGCCACATTTGGGGCAACTTCTGCCTTCCAATTCAGCTTGTTGCGCGGCTTCTTGGGCAACGCGCTCGGCGGCTTGTTCGGCGGTTTCGTTCACATTGCGCGTGTAGCCGCATTCGGGGTAGCCCGCGCACGCCACAAAACGCCCTGCGCGTCCGAATTTGATTTGCAATTTGTGTTTGCCGCATTGTGGGCAGGTTTCGTCCAATTCTTGCGTGGTGAATTTGGCGCGTTCAATGCCTTCTTTTTCAACAACTTGCTTGTGGAAACCTTTCCAGAATTTTTCCATTACAGGAATCCAAGCGCGGCTGCCGTTGGCGATTTCATCAAGCTGGTCTTCCAATTTGGCGGTGAAATCGTAGTCCACATATTGCTCAAAATGTTCGGTCAAAAACTTGTTCACAATGTCGCCCGTGTCGGTGGGCTGGAAACGGCGTTGTTCCACCGTAACGTATTCACGGTCTTTTAAAGTCTTGATAATACTGGCATAAGTGGACGGACGACCAATGCCAAATTCTTCCAAAGCCTTAACCAAAGTCGCCTCGTTAAAACGCGGTGGCGGCTGGGTAAAATGCTGTTCGCCATACAATTTGTCCACAGGCAGCGTGTCGCCCACCGCCATTTCAGGCAGCTTTTTGCTTTCTTCGGCTTCATCGTCTTCGTCTGCGCCTTCTTGATACACGCTCAAAAAGCCAGCAAAAACCAACACTTGTCCAGTCGCGCGGAACACGCCATCGCCCACGTTAATGTCCACCGTTGTTGCGTCAAATTTCGCGTCCACCATTTGACACGCCACCGTGCGCTGCCAAATCATTTGGTACAACTTGAATTGGTCGGGCGACAAAAACGGTTTCACGCTTTCAGGCGAACGGTACACCGAAGTCGGGCGCACGGCTTCGTGGGCTTCTTGCGCGTTTTTGGACTTGGTTTTGTAGATTTTGGGCGAAGATGGCAGAAAATCTGCGCCAATTTTGTTGTCAATATAATGGCGGATTTCGGTCAGCGCGTCTTGCGACAGGGTTACGCTGTCGGTACGCATATAGGTAATCAAGCCGACTGCGCCTTGTCCCACGTCTATGCCTTCAAAAAGCTGTTGGGCGGTGCGCATGGTGCGGTCGGTGGTAAAGCCGAGTTTGCGTACCGCGTCTTGCTGCATGGTGGACGTGGTGTAGGGCGCAGCAGGTTTGCGTGTGGCTTTTTTCTTAACCACATCAGTCACTTGTGCTGTTTTGCCTTGCAATTGGGCTAACACGTCTGCTTGCGCTTGTTCGTTGGGCAAGGAAAATTGTTCCAACTTATTGTTTTGCCATTGAATTAACTTGGCGGAAAACTTGGTGCGCCCTTTGTGGCTGTCCATGTGGACTGTCCAATATTCTTGCGTTTCAAAGGCGCGGATTTCGTTTTCGCGTTCGCAAATCAGGCGAAGAGCAGGGCTTTGCACGCGCCCAGCCGACAAGCCGTAGCGGATTTTTTTCCACAAAAGCGGCGACAAATTGAAACCCACCAAATAATCCAAAGCACGGCGGGCTTGTTGCGCGTCAATCAAATTCACGTCCAAGCCGCGCGGATTTTGTAAGGCTGCCTGAACGCCTTTTGGCGTAACTTCATGAAAAACAACACGTTGGATTTTGTCGCCCACGTTTTTCATGCCGCGTTTGGATTTCAAGATTTCATAAATGTGCCATGAAATCGCCTCGCCTTCGCGGTCGGGGTCGGTTGCCAGATAAATGGTATCGGCTTCTTTGGCGGCGGCAACGATGGCATCAACGTGTTTGCTGTTTTTGCTGATGATTTGGTATTTCATGGCAAAATTGTCATCGGGATTGACCGCGCCGTCTTTGGGAATCAGGTCGCGGACGTGTCCGAATGAGGCAAGCACTTCAAAATCGCCGCCCAAGTATTTTTTGACGGATTTGATTTTGTTGGGGGATTCTACAATTAATAGGTTTTTGGACATGGTTTTTTGTTCTTTTAAATTAAATGGTTAAATTGGGTTTGGTGTAGGGTGGACATTGTCCACCGAAAAAATCTTTCAAATCATCAATAATATGGTGGACGGTGTCCACCCTGCATTTTTGTGCCAATTCCGAATGCAGCACGTTCGCAATTTGCATATTCAATTCGTCAAGTTTGTAGGGGGCGTATGACGCACCGTTTTCTTTAATTTTCATATTTTTGGTGCGTGGTACGCACCCTACATTATTATTTGTATCAAATGTGTCTGCATGCAGACACAATTTACAAATACATTTTCAGGCTGCCTGAAAATTATTTCGCCACCTCCAAACTCAATACTTTTGCATAGCGACTGAATTTTCGTGTCAATAACGGCAGCGTAAAATCATCACCCACCGCACTAAAATCGCCACGTCCATGCGCACCGTCAGCCATTTGGCTTGGCGTGAAAATTCGGTAAATTGGCGCATTTCTATTTCGCTCATCGTGATTTGTTTCAGGCTGCCCCAGCGTTTTGCCACTTCGCACAAAGGCATTTTCGGGTGTATTCCGTCTGCTGTTTTACAGGCTTCCGAAAAAGTCTCCACAAAATCAATTTTGCCCATGTCTTCATCAATATGGGTAAGGATTTCGGTTTGGTGATCGAATTGAATGGCGGTAAAATAGTGCGCCTTCCACATCACGGGTTGCGCTGAAACGGGCTTGTGGGAATTGGCGTTTCACTTACTGAAGGGTTACACCACCAATGCCACTTTCATGGATTTGCAGGATTGTGGGGCTGCCTGAACGCCACTTATACCAAATGATAAAGTTAGTAAAAAAAGATATTTCTTCATGATTTTTTAACTTTCAGGCAGCCTTGAAAATAGACCTTTTTATATTTTTATGACAAAGACAAAGTTTTAGCAAGCCCCATGTAAAAAAATCTGCCTGATACATCATCAGGCAGAAAACAAATACCGTGTTTAAGACAAATGTACTTGCGATGGCTCGGTTCTATTGCATGATGCCTTTACCATGCAATACTGCCATCAATTCATCGCCAATCAAAACGGGTAATTCAGAACGGTGCGCCCACAGTATCAATATGCTTAATATTTTGGTGGTTTCCAACGTAATGTCTTCATAAGGCAAGTGCATCAAAGCATGTATCACAAATTCGCGTTGTTCTGCGTTCAAAGTATGGCTTTCGGTTAAAAAATGCAGTAAACCGCGTATTTCAGGCGATAAAACTTCCATTTCTTCATCATGGTACACACGCAATGCGACAGACGAATGAGTCTGACTTCCTGAATGGTTGCTCATGGGGGTTGCACACAACAGCTCCATAATCACAAGGGCATCGCCAATGTCTTCTGCTTCAAAACCTGCATGTTCCAATATTACACCCAAATCATTGCCACTGGGGCAAGCTTGAATATCAGAGAAATGTTCAATTAAAAAAGCAACAACTTGTTTCATTTGAGTTTATTCATAATTTTGACACAAAACGACCTTATTTTAACATCAGACTGACCATTTCAGGGGATTTTCAGGCAGTATTTTGGTATATTGGCAAAAAATGCGCTATAATCCGCGCCGTTTGCATTTTTCATACGGAACTTTACATAATGTTACATCACGCAAAAACCGCGATTGCGGGGGCGCAAATTTTGTTTGTTGCATTTGGCGCAACGGTGCTTGTGCCTTTATTAACGGGATTGAATCCTGCGCTGGCTTTGCTGGGTGCGGGTCTCGGTACTTTGCTGTTTCAGTTGATTACGAAACGCAAAGTGCCGATTTTTTTGGGTTCATCGTTTGCCTTTATTGCGCCGATTATTGCCGCCAAGCAGCAATGGGGCGTGGGCGCAACCATGTTTGGTTTGTTTGCGGCAGGCTTCATGTATTTTGTGTTTGCCGCTTTGGTGCGCTGGCGTGGTTTGGAGGCGGTGCATAAATTGTTGCCGCCTGTGGTCATTGGACCTGTGATTATGGTAATTGGTTTGTCGGTGGCGGCAGCAGCCAGCAGCATGGCGGTGGGCAAGGGTGGCGACACGCAAGTGGTGGCATATGGCACGGCGATTATTTTGTCGGCATTCACGTTTGGGGTAACGGTGGTGGTTACCGTGTTTGGCAGCAAAATGATGAAATTGATTCCGATTTTGATTGGGGTGTCGGCTGGCTACATTTTGGCGGCAATCATGGGCGAAGTGAATTTTCAGGCTGTGATGGACGCACCATGGTTTGCCGTACCCGAGTTTACCAAGCCCGAAGTGAATTGGTCTGCGGCATTGTTTATGCTGCCTGTGGCGATTGCGCCTGCGATTGAACACATTGGTGGCATTATGGCGATTGGCGCGGTTACGGGCAAGGACTACACCAAAGACCCTGGTTTGGACAAAACCTTGGCAGGCGATGGTTTGGGCGTGTGTGTGGCGGGTTTGCTTGGCGGGCCTCCTGTTACCACTTATGGCGAAGTAACAGGCGCAGTAATGATTACCAAAAACAGCAACCCTGTGATTATGACGTGGGCGGCGATTTTTGCGATTGGCATGGCGTTTTTGGGGAAATTCAATGCGTTTTTGGCGTCCATTCCGTTGCCAGTGATGGGTGGCGTGATGTTGTTGCTGTTTGGCACGATTGCTTCTTTGGGATTGAAAACGCTGGTTGATGCGCAAGTGGATTTGATGAAACCCAAAAATCTCGTGATTGTCAGCAGCACCTTAACGATTGGTTTGGGTGGCATGGTGGTTCAGGCTGGCGACATTGCTTTGGCAGGCGTGGGTTTGTGTGCATTGGTGGCGATGTTGCTCAATGCCGTGCTGCCTGATAAAACAGAACATTAAAATGCCTCCTTTTCAGGCAGCCTCATTGAGGTAATTTAGGCCGCCTGAAAACATCATGAGAAAATTCGCATTTTTTCAAAACAAATGGTTTATAATTTAACTTCATGTTCAGGCAGCTTAAATCTGCCTGATTTTTTATTTTCACACACATTAATAGGAAAAGATTGATGTCAATAAAACAAGAATTTAAAGCTTTTATCATGCGCGGCAATGTGATTGATTTGGCTGTGGGCATGGTTGTAGGTACGGCGTTTTCAGGGATTGTGAAATCGCTAGTGGACGATGTGATTATGCCGCCTATTGGTTTGGTTTTGGGTGGCGTGGATTTCTCCAATTTATTTTTAACCCTAAAAAGCGGTGCCAATCCACCCACAGACGGTTATGCCACTTTGGAAGCTGCCAAAGCCGCAGGTGCAGTAACCTTGAACTTGGGTCTATTTATCAATACCGTTATCAGCTTTTTAATTATCGCCACCGCCATTTTCTTTGTGGTTAAAGCCATCAATACTTTGAAAAAAGAACCCGAACCTGTTGAAGAAGCACCTGTTTCCCCCAGCGAAGAAGTTTTGCTGTTGCGCGAAATCCGCGATGCTTTAAAAAAATAGGGCAAACCGTTTTTCAGGCAGCATGGCAAAATTCAGGCTGCCTGAAACATTTTGCGATTGTGTCTCTCTCTGCTAGAATGTGGGTTTTATTTGATTTCATACAGGAAACCACCAATGTTTACCAACATTTTGCTTGCTAATGGCGCACAACCAAATGCTTGGCTGGGCATTTTGCCTTGGATTGGCATTTTTGCCTTAATATATTTCATGATGGTTCGCCCACAACAAAAACGTGAAAAAGCGCGTCAAGCAATGATAAGCGCCTTACAAAAAGGCGACCGTGTTTTGCTGATGTCGGGCTTTTATGGTCGCGTGGTTAAAGCAGGCGAACACATTTTTACCATTGATTTAGGTAAAGGTTTGACTGTGGAAGTGGAGCGCAATGCGATTGCGGCAAAAGCCAATGAATCCGACAATTCATCTGATAAAGTTGAATGATGTTTTTATCAGAAGACAACAATGAAATAAACCGCCTGTACATACAGCGCGGTTTCTCGCGTTTTTACAACCAATGAACTTTTAAGGTTGGATTATGAACCGTTACCCACTTTGGAAATACCTGCTGATTGTGTTTACGCTGGTATTGGCATTCATTTACACCTTGCCCAATTTTTATGGTGTAACACCTGCCATTCAAATTTCCACCAATCGCCAATCACTCACCATCAATGCGGAAACCGAGAAAAAAGTCGCTGATGCACTGCAACAAGCAGGCATCAAACACCATGGTATGTTTATTGCCACAGGCAGCCTGAAAGTGCGTGTCAGCGATGCCGACAAAATCAGTGCGCGAGATGCAATTGATAATGTATTGGGCGAAGGCTACATTGTGGCACAAAACCAAATTGCCAATAGCCCCAAATGGTTGGCTCAAATTGGTGCACAGCCCATGTTTTTGGGCTTGGACTTACGCGGTGGCGTGCATTTTACCATGCAAGTGGACATGAAAGCGGCATTGGAAAAAACATTAGACCGCTACACAGGTGATGTGCGCCGTGAATTGCGCCGCTTAAAAATCCGTTCAGGCAGCATACGCAAAACCAACAACAGCCTTGTGATTCCATTTGCCAATGAAGCCGATTTACAAAAAGCTTTTCCTGACTTACAGCATTTGTTGGAGGGTGCAATACTGAATGCACAAGGCACAGAATTACGTATTACGCTACCTGAAACCTTATTGGCACAAATTCAAAAAGATGCGGTGCAACAAAATATCAATACCTTGCACAATCGTGTCAATGAATTGGGTACGGCTGAACCTGTAATCCAACAAGCAGGGGCCGACCGCATTGTGGTGCAATTACCAGGTATGACCGATACCGCCAAAGCCAAAGACATCATTGGTCGCACCGCCACATTAGAAGTTCGCATGGTTTCCACCGACAGTGCATTATTGGCACAAGCCCATAATGGCAATGTACCTGATGGTTACGAATTATTGAGCGACAATGAAAACCGCAGTTATTTGGTCAGCAAACAAGTAGAAATGACGGGCGACAACATCAATGCAGCGCAAGCAGGTTTTGATGACCACACCAAACGCCCTACCGTGAATTTAAGTTTAGACAGCACAGGTTCCAGTATTTTTGCGGATTTAACTACTGCCAATCAAGGCAAAATCATGGCTATGGTTTTGATTGACCAAGGTCAATCCGAAGTGGTAACCGCACCACAAATCAATGAACCCATTACAGGCGGTCGCGTACAAATCACAGGCATGGGCAGCCCAGCCGAAGCACAAGATGTGGCATTGCTGTTGCGTGCTGGCTCTTTGGCAGCACCGATGGAAATTGTGGAAGAACGCACCATTGGTCCTTCTTTGGGCGCAGAAAACATCAGCAAAGGCATCAATTCAACTGTGTGGGGCTTTGTTGCAGTAGCGGTGTTTATGGTCATTTACTATCGCTTATTTGGTGTGTTTTCGGCTTTGGCTTTATCTGCCAATTTATTGTTCTTGTTTGCCATTCTCTCCGCTTTACAAGCCACGCTAACCTTACCAGGTATTGCTGCTATTGCCTTAACTTTGGGCATGGCAATTGACTCCAACGTTTTGATTAACGAGCGCATTCGTGAAGAATTACGCGATGGCAAAAAACCACAAGTTGCAATTAAAGAAGGTTACGACCACGCTTGGGCAACCATCTTGGATTCCAACTTAACCTCTTTAATTGCAGGCGTTGCCTTATTGATTTTTGGTTCAGGACCCGTACGCGGTTTTGCCATTGTGCATTGCATCGGTATCATGACTTCCATTTATTCATCGGTGGTTGTATCACGCGCATTGGTGAATTTGTGGTATGGCAATCGCCGCAAACTGAAAAACATCTCCATCGGCGTGTCCTATCCTGCTGTTGTTGATGCCGAAACTGCGGCAAATGAAAAGGAGTAAATCATGGAACTGTTCCAGTTTAAACGCGATATTCCCTTTATGAGCTATGGCAAGCTTACCACATTCATCTCTTTGGCAACCTTTGTTTTGGCTGTGGTTTTCCTGTTCACACGCGGTTTAAATCTGTCGGTGGAATTCACAGGTGGGACACTCATGGAAGTGGAGTACCAAAAACAGGGTGCGGAAGTCAATCAAGTGCGCGAGAGCTTGGAAAAACTCAATATGGGCGAAATTCAAGTTCAAGCTTTGGGTACCAATAAACACCTGATGATACGCTTACCCAATAAAGCTGATGTGCCATCAGCGCAGTTATCCAATCAAGTGATGGAGATTTTGAAACAAAGCAACTCCGATGTCAGCCTGCGTCAAGTGGAATTCATCGGTCCATCTGTGGGTGATGAATTGGTCAGCAATGGTTTGATTGCCTTGGGTATGGTGGTGGTAGGTATCATTATTTATTTGTCCATGCGTTTTGAATGGCGTTTTGCTGTGTCCGCCATCATTGCCAATTTACACGATGTCATCATCATTTTGGGCTGCTTTGCCTTTTTCCAGTGGGAATTTTCGCTTACTGTTTTAGCAGGCGTATTAGCAGTATTAGGTTACTCGGTCAATGAATCAGTAGTGGTATTTGACCGCATTCGCGAAAATTTCCGCAAAGGCTCAATGCGAAATAAGACTGCGCCAGAAGTGATTGACAACGCCATTACCGCCACTATGGGGCGCACTGTCATCACACATGGTTCAACCGAAGCCATGGTGGTTTCTATGCTGATTTTTGGTGGTGCGGCTTTACACGGTTTTGCGGTAGCATTGACCATTGGCATCGTATTTGGCATTTATTCATCGGTTTTGGTTGCCAGTCCCTTGCTGCTGATGTTTGGATTGAACCGCAACAATGTGAACAGAATGCGCGAGGAAAAAGAAGAAATTGTGGTGTAAATCAATCAAAATAGGCTGCCTGAAAAGTTTCAGGCAGCCTATTTGTATGGTCGTTTCAAATTGATAGTACATTATTTTAATTTACTATATTTTAATTTCAAACGACCATACTTCACATCTTACACTTGTATTAAATGTTGTCGCAACGCCACTTCATCCAGATGCCAATGACAAATTTCGGTATCGCCATGCAGCAAAACAGGCACCAACTCATTGTATTTTTGCTCCAATTCAGGGAAATCATCAATTTCCACAATCTCCACTTCAAAACCATAAACTGCCTGAAAAGGGCGCAAAGCATCAAGCATTTGATGACACAAGCCACAATAAGGGCGAAACATCACCGTCAATTTCATCATACTACCCTATTCCCTTTCTTCTTCACGTGCCAAAATCATTGCATCACCATAACTGAAAAAACGATACTCTTGTTGTACTGCATGAGCATACACATCACGAATCCATTGGCTGCCTGAAAACGCGGACACCAACATCAATAAAGTGGATTTGGGCAAATGAAAATTGGTAATCAAACGGTCTATCACTTGAAACGCAAAACCAGGGGTAATGAAAATATCCGTATCGCCATGCCCACTCTTCAGGCAGCCTGAACGCGCAGCCGATTCAATCGCACGCAATGACGTTGTGCCAACCGCCCACACCTTATTGCCACGCGCTTTGGCTGCCTGAATTTGGGCAACCGTGTCATCAGACACTTCAAACCATTCACTGTGCATGGTGTGTTGCGCAATATTTTCCACACGCACGGGTTGAAAAGTCCCCGCACCAACGTGCAGTGTCACTTCCGCCATCTGCACACCTTTATTGCGTAAAAGGGTCAATAACTCATCGGTAAAATGCAAACCTGCCGTTGGTGCTGCCACCGCACCTTGATGCTTGGCATAAACAGTTTGATAACGACTTTCATCCTCATCATTTGCCGCACGTTCAATATAAGGTGGCAAAGGCAACTTACCATATTGCGCCAACAATTCATACACATTCAAGCTGCCTGAAAAACGCAATACAAACAATTCCCCAGCCCGTTCTACCATTTGAGCTTGTAAACCGCCTTCAAAAATCAGTTTACTGCCTGCCTTGGGCGATTTAGACGAACGAATGTGTGCCAACGCCGTATGCGCGTCCAATACCCGCTCTACCAATGCTTCAATGCGTCCACCGCTTTCTTTCTGTCCAAACAAACGCGCTTTCATCACTTTGGTGTTGTTGAAAATCAGCAAATCACCTGCCGCAATATAATCGGGTAACTGGCTAAATTCGCTGTCCACAAAAGGCTGTTGCAAACCCAGCAACAAACGGCTGCCACCACGTTTTTCAGGTGGCCGTTGGGCAATCAGATGTTCAGGCAGATAAAAATCAAATTCAGAAATGTGCATGATAAAACGCGTGAATATTAAAGAAACAAAAAACGGCATTATAGGCGTTTGTCCGCCATGACAAAAGGTTCAAATTAAACAAATGATTTTCAGGCAGCCTGAAAATCCTGTTAAAATCATTGCGTTTTGATTGAGAGAAAAACACCATGCAAAAAGTGATTGCAATTGACGGACCTTCGGCATCTGGCAAAGGTACAGTTGCGGCGCGTGTGGCTGCCGCTTTGGGTTGGGATTATTTGGATTCAGGCGCACTCTACCGTTTAACTGCTTTATACGCCCAACAACAAAATGTAGAATGGTCAGACGAAAATAACGTAGCAAATTTGGCAGCACAATTACCCGCGGTATTTTCAGGCAGCCAAATTCAACTCAATGGCGAAGATGTTACCGATGCCATTCGCAGCGAACAAATCGGTATGGGTGCATCAGCCGTTGCCACTTTACCCAAAGTACGCACTGCCCTATTACAACGCCAACGCGATTTTCTGAATGAAAAAGGTTTGGTTGGCGATGGACGCGACATGGGTTCGGTTGTCTTTCCCAATGCCTGCCTGAAAATTTTCCTAACCGCTACGCCACAAATCCGCGCCGAACGCCGCGCCAAACAATTAGGTATTACTTGCAAAGGTTTGGCATTTGAACGCATTTTGTCCGACATTATGGCACGCGATGAAGCCGACCGCCGCCGCGCTGTTGCGCCTCTAGTACAACTTCCTGACGCTTTGCTACTGGATACTTCGGACAAAAACATTGATGAAGCGGTGCAATTTGTATTGAATGCCTACTATACAAAAGCTGCCTGAAATTTTTGGTATGAATTAAGGGCTATTGTGAACACGAAGTTGGTTTTTTCAGACAAACACCGCTTTGCTGCCAATAGCCCATAAAATACAGGTTCTAAAATTCAAATGGCATGAGTTCAGGACAAAAGAATTAAACATACCATAATGACTTATGTAGGGTGGGTGCATGAGCCACCATTTCATACAGAACAATTCGGGTTATTTTGTTTCAGGCTGCCTGAAAAGGGAAAATACCGTTGCCAGTTGGATTGGGCAACGGTATTTTTGCGTAGTTTTTGTTGGAAACCCAGCATGAATTTGGGGATTTAAATGGGTTTTGTTGGGTTTTCACCCCAACCTACTTGCTACTTTTACTGTATTTTTCATCAATTTTCCAATCCAAATATTGATTACACCATTGAATAAAACGAGAACCATGTTTGCAATACGCCTTCATTAGCGATACATTTGGTTCAAGGTCGGGCGTTAGATGAAGTTCATTTTGAATAAAATCATGAAACGCAGACCAATTTGGTGGTAAATCATCGACTTCAAACGGCAACCATTCCAATGGCAAACAAAACCTTTTTAATTCAACATCATTAGTTTCATAACGATTTCTTGCAGACAGCAAATCCCCACTCGCCAACATTCTCAAAAAATCAGACAAATTATCGGCAATCACCCCCAAATAACCATCATCACCCAATGCCACAATAGGCATTTCACTCAAAGACTGATGACTGCCATCGTGCCAAATGGCGTATTGGTCAAAGCTCGCCGGATAATCAGAAAATAGATAAAAATGCTTGTGAAATAAAGGATTATTAGACCAGAATGATAAGTAATCTATGTTTTTCTCTATTCTCAATTTAACGTAATATTCGCCATATTGTTGCTCAAAAACACACCATTTAGCCAAGACCGTTGGCACATCATGAGCATCAATCTGCCACTTTGCCGCAATCATGCGAATATAGGCTGCCTCATCATCACGATTCATGATTTTTTCCTTTATTTATTCCGCCCCAAACAACAAATTCTCTTTAATCAAACGAATGCGGTCGCGCAAAACCGCTGCCTCTTCAAACTGCAAATCGCGTGCCGCTTGCTGCATTTGTTTTTCCAAACGGGCGATTTCGGCAATCGCGTCTTCTTCGCTGTGGATTTCGGTTTTTTTGCTGGATTTTTTGGTTTTCAGGCTGCCTGAAACTGGCTCGCCACCGTTTTCCGCATACACGCCATCAATCAAATCTTTCACTTTCTTATTGATTTGTTGGGGAATAATGTTGTTGTCCAAATTAAACTGAATTTGCTTTTGGCGGCGGCGTTCGGTTTCGTCTATCGCGGATTTCATGGAATCCGTGATTTTGTCGGCATACAAAATCGCCACGCCGTTCACGTTACGCGCGGCACGTCCAATCGTTTGGATCAGGCTGCGGTGCGAACGCAAAAAGCCTTCTTTGTCCGCGTCCAAAATGGCGACCAGCGACACTTCGGGTATGTCCAAACCTTCACGCAACAGGTTAATGCCGACCAATACGTCAAACAAGCCCAAGCGCAAATCTCTAATGATTTCAACACGTTCTACTGTGTCAATGTCGCTGTGCAAATAGCGCACTTTTACGCCCAATTCGCTGTAATAGTCGGTTAATTGTTCCGCCATGCGTTTGGTTAGGGTGGTAACGAGTACGCGCTCGCCTTTTTGTTTGCGGATATTGATTTCACTCAATAAATCATCAACTTGGGTGGCAACGGGGCGGATTTCAATTTGCGGGTCTATCAATCCTGTGGGGCGGACGACTTGTTCCACAATTTGCCCTGCGTGGTCGGCTTCGTATTGCGCTGGGGTGGCGGATACGAAAATGGTTTGCGGCATAACTTGTTCAAATTCATGGAATTTTAGGGGGCGATTATCCCGCGCGGAAGGCAGCCTGAAACCGTAATCCACCAAATTTTGTTTGCGAGACGCATCGCCTTTGTACATCGCGCCAATTTGCCCTATGGTAACGTGGCTTTCGTCTATGAACATGATGGCGTTTTTGGGCAGATAATCCATCAGCGTGGGCGGCGGTTCGCCCTCTTTTTTGCCTGAAAAGTGGCGGCTGTAATTTTCAATGCCTTTGCAAAAGCCCATTTCATACAGCATTTCCAAATCAAATCGGGTGCGTTGTTCTATGCGTTGTTGTTCTACGGGGCGGTTTTCTTTGGTATAAAAATCAATGCGTTCGCGCAATTCGGCTTTAATCGCTTCGCAGGCGCGGAGTACGGTTTCGCGTGGCGTAACATAGTGGCTGGACGGAAACACGGTGTAGCGTCCCACGCGCTGGTGCAGGCTGCCTGAAAGTGGGTCAAACAAATCCAAGCGTTCAATTTCATCATCAAATAATGAAATCCGCAGGGCAAATTCGGAACTTTCGGCTGGGTACACGTCTATCACATCGCCGCGAACGCGAAAACTGGCGCGTTGAAAATCCACATCGCCGCGTTCGTATTGCATGGAAACCAGCGTGGAAATGATGTCGCGCTGGCTCATGATGTCGCCCTCTTTCACGGACAAAATCATTTGTTGGTATTCGGTGGGGTCGCCAATGCCGTAAATGGCGGACACGGTGGCGATGATAATCACGTCATTGCGCGTCATCAGGTTTTTGGTGGCGGAAAGGCGCATTTGTTCTATGTGTTCGTTGATTGCGCTGTCTTTTTCTATGAACAAATCGCGGCTCGGCACATAGGCTTCGGGTTGATAATAATCGTAATAAGAAACAAAATATTCCACCGCATTTTCGGGGAAAAATTCGCGCATTTCTGCGTAAAGCTGGGCGGCTAGGGTTTTGTTGTGCGCCATGATGATGGCAGGTCTGCCGCTTTGGGCGATGACGTTTGCCATGGTGTAGGTTTTGCCCGAACCCGTTACGCCAAGCAAGGTTTGGTAAGACAAGCCGTCTGACAAGCCTTCCAAAAGTTGGGCGATGGCGGTGGGCTGGTCGCCTGCTGGGGGGAAGGGTTGGTGGAGTTTGAAGGGGGAATTTTCGTATTGGATAATTTGCATTTTCAGGCTGCCTGAAAGGGAAAAATGGGCGAAATTATAGCATTTTGTGTCGGATGCTTTCAGGCAGCTTGCTGTATGCCGTTTCTTCAAAGTACGCACAATATTGCTGCTTCAATCAGATTGTGCTATAAATTAGAAAATTAGCTCTAAAAATGATTGGAACTGCACCATGACTTATTTCACCCCATCCAGCAGCTTATTGGCAATGGATACCACTTCTTTTTTAAATCACATTAAAGCATCTTTTGAACGTATTTTTGCTGACGGTGTGAATCTAATGGAGTACCTACCTGAAAATAAATGGCTAGAATTAAAACAAGCAGGTTTATTGTTGCCATTTTTATCAGAACAACACGGTGGACGCAAAAACAGCCAATTTGAAATCCAAGAGGTTTTGCGTATTGCAGGGCATTATGGCGTACCCGTTACTTTACGAACTGGAATTGAAGGGGCTTTGGTTTTGCAACCCTTATTGGAATTTGGCGATGAAAACCAAATCCAGCAAGGTTTAAATTGGGTGTTCAATGGCGAAGGTGGTGGCTTAGCGATTACCGAACCGAAAACATCGGGTTCAGCGATTGCGCGTGAAATGCAATCATATTACGAAGATTTGGGCGACGGTACAGTTTATGTTGAGGCTGAAAAATACTGGCAAGGCAATTCGCAAAGTGAATTTTTGTTGGTGGCAGCGAAAGAGCGCAAAAACGGCAGATTATCCAAAATGATTAATTTATTGTTTGTTCCCAAGCAATACATTCAATTTGATGTTTTAAAATCAGAAGGTTTGCGTGCTGTACGTTACGCAATTAACCGTGTTGCCGCAAAAATTCCTGCCAACGCCGTGATGAAATTATCGGAAAACGATGCTTTGGGTTTGCGTGCATTTCAAAACATTTTCATTCGCAGTCGTTTGCAACTGGTGGGTATGTCGCATGGCATTATGGAATCCATTGTGGAAAACATGCGTAAATTTGCCAAAAAAGACATCAAATTTGTCGCATTTGAATGCCAAGAAATTGAACGCCGTTATGGCGTTTCACAGGTCTTGTATGATTACACTTGCAAACACGTCTCACCTGATGCTTCTGTTTCCGATAAATTGATGGAAGCCAATATCATCAAAACCTTGTCTACAGAATACACCTACGACGCTGCCCAAATTTTGCAAAAGCTATTGGGAGCAAAAGGTTTTGAAAGCGGTCATGTGGCAAGCAATATTGCCATTGATTTTCGTCCGTTTACGATTTTTGAAGGTCCAAATGATATGCTTTACGCCGAAATTTACGACCAATTTACCCGTGCTACCAGTCAAGAAAAAGAACAGGGCGTTAAACTGGATAAAAATCAAACCCTTTTGGAGCGTATCAAATCAGACCAGCGTTTCACTTTAACCGCCTTAAAAGAACGTGTTTTGCCACAAGACATCAACGAATTTTTATCACGTTACACTTTAAGTGATGCTGATGCTTTGAAAAAAGTCTTTTTGGGTAAAGTTGTCGCAAAATTGTTTATTTTTGGACAAACCGCCAAAGAAGACACCGCGGCATTTTTATTAAAAAACATTCGCAAAGACATATTGGATTGTGAATATTGCTAAATGATTTTCAGGCTGCCTGAAAAATGGCTAATTGAAAAATTGATTTGATGATTGTTAAAAAGCTGCCTGAAAATTTTCAGGCAGCTTTTTAACAAGATTGAACGCAAAATTAAGCGCGTTTGCGAAATTCGCCAGTACGCGTGTCAATTTCAATTTTGTCGCCGTTTTCAACGTAAGACATCACTTGAATTTCTGTACCACCAACCAAACGTGCGGTTTTCATGACTTTACCCGAAGTGTCGCCTTTTACGGCAGGTTCAGTGTATTCCACTTCGCGTACGATGATAGTGGGCAATTCAACGGAAATGGCGTTGCCTTCGTAGAAGGTTACTTCGCAATCATCTTCCATGCCATCCACGATGAATTTCAGTGCATCACCAATATTGTCGGCTTCAATTTCGTATTGGTTGAACTCTTCGTCCATGAAAACGTACATAGGGTCAGCGAAATAGCTGTATTTGCAGTTTTTGCGCGACAAAATAATTACGTCAAATTTGTCGTCTGCTTTCACGATGGTTTCAGAAGCTGCGCCTGTGAGCAAGTTTTTCAGTTTCATGGAAACTTTGGCAGAGCTTCGACCGCCTTTGATGTACTCGGTTTTTTGCACAACCATAGGGTCATTACCAATCATAAAGACGTTGCCAGCGCGGAGTTCTTGAGCGGTTTTCATGTTGTATTCTTTCGTTGTAGGAATGTCAAAACGCATTATTTTAGTGTAAGGCTGCCTGAAAATCAAATGCTTGCACTTTAAAATTGTGTACAATATGGTTTTTTCGGGGGGCTGTAATCAAAATTAACGGAATTTAAACAAAACTTGCTAAATAAAAACCTTTCTGTAATAATCTGTAATCATGCAGGAGAGACTGTTTTTCAGGCAGCACCGAAGGCGCAAAAACCCTAAAATCGTTCAGGTAAAAGGACTGCATGAGTAGCAAAAATCTGGAGAGCAACGCTACACGCGTTCACCGAAGGGGCAAAGTTTTCAGGCTGCTTGAAAACGAAAATCTCAGGTAAAACGGACAGATAGGGTTACACAAACGCGTTTTGTGCAGCCCTTTTATTGTATCTACGTTTTGGAGAATTTTTCATGTCTGCCCCAAAAACCACCCCCTTTCATCAAGCCCACAAAGACGCTGGCGGCAAATTGGTTGATTTCGCTGGCTGGGAATTGCCTGTTAATTACGGCTCTCAAATTCAAGAACACGAAGCCGTTCGCACAGACGCGGGCATGTTTGACGTGTCGCATATGCTCATTTCTGACATCACGGGCGAACAAGCCAAAGCATGGTTGCAAAAATTATTGGCAAACGATGTGGCAAAATTGTCGTTTGTCGGCAAAGCCTTATACACCGCCATGCTCAACGACAACGGTGGGGTCATTGATGATTTAATCGTGTATCGCGCCAATGAGGCGGAAACGGCTTATCGCATTGTTTCTAATGCTGCCACGCGCGAAAAGGATATGGCGCAATTTACCAAAATTGGTGCGGCATTTGGCATTGAAATCAAGCCTCGCCATGATTTGTGCATGCTCGCGGTGCAAGGCCCCAAAGCGATTGATAAATTGTTGCAACTGAAACCCGAATGGGCGGAGCAAGTTCGTGCGTTGAAACCGTTTCAGGGCGTGGATTTGGGCGATAATTGGTTTGTGGCGCGTACGGGCTACACGGGCGAAGACGGTGTGGAAGTGATGTTGCCTGAAAACCACGCCAATGAATTTTTCAAACAATTACAATCGGTTGGTGTGCAACCTTGCGGCTTGGGTGCGCGTGATACTTTGCGCATGGAAGCGGGCATGAATTTGTATGGACACGACATGGACGATGACACCAGCCCCTTGCAAGCTGGCATGGGCTGGACGGTGGATTTGAAAGATGAAAGCCGCGATTTTGTGGGCAAAGCGCCGCTTGTTGCGTTGAAAAATCAAGGTGTTGATGTGAAACAAGTGGGCTTGTTGCTGGAAACACGCGGTGTGTTGCGCGAAGGCATGGAAGTGGTTACGCCACATGGCACTGGTGTGATTACCAGTGGCACATTCTCGCCCAGCTTGAAACAGTCTATTGCGATTGCGCGTGTGCCTGTTGCCACCGAAAATTCGGCGCAGGTGGACATTCGCGGCACTTTAACCGATGTGCGCGTGTTGAGATTGCCTTTTGTTCGCAATGGGCAAAAGCAGTTTGATTGATTTGGTTTCAGGCTGCCTTACGGTATACGACAAAAATTGTTTGGCTGCCTGAAATCTGTTCCCTCCCCTGCTGGCGGGGGAGGGTTAGGGTGGGGGTGGCGCGTTGGCTTTCTAACCCCCTCCCCAGCCCTCCCCCTTACATAGGGGGAGGGGGCAGGTTAGTGGCAACATCAGAAATTGTCGTGAACTGTAAGGCTGCCTGAAAACCCCTTTTCCCTTTATTTTAAAACCTTTATGGAGAACACACCATGAGCAATATCCCAGCCGATTTGAAATACGTTGCCAGCCACGAATGGTTGCGCCCTGAATCTGACGGCACCGTTACCGTAGGCATTACCCACCACGCGCAAGAATTGTTGGGCGACATTGTGTTTGTAGAATTGCCCGAAATTGGCGCAAACTTGGCAGCAGACGACCAAGCGGGTGTGGTGGAATCGGTCAAAGCCGCTTCTGACGTGTATGCGCCCATTGCTGGCGAAGTGGTAGCCATTAACGAAGATTTGGTCAATGCCCCCGAAACCGCCAATTCCGACCCTTATGGCGCGGCATGGTTTTTCAAAATCAAACCTGCCAATCCTGCCGATTTGGACGGCTTGTTGAACGCAGAACAATACGCTGCTGAAATTGGTTAATAACAGATAAATAAGGCTGCCTGAAAAATGCATGATTGTTTTTCAGGCAGCTTTTTCATTGGATTTCAAGTAAAATCGGTTCTTTATTGCTTTTCAGGCTGCCTGAAACCCATGATGCCGTTTTTTACTAAACCACTTACCGCCTTACCCCCTTTATCGCTTTACATTCACATTCCTTGGTGCATTCAAAAATGTCCGTATTGCGATTTTAATTCACACAAAATCAAAACTGCGCTGGACGAAAAAGCATATATTGATGCCTTATTGATTGATTTACAATGTGAATTACCGCATATTTGGGGACGTACAGTTGAAACCATTTTCATCGGAGGCGGTACACCCAGCATATTTTCTGCCCAAGCCATAGACCGTTTATTATCAGGTGTGCGTGCTTTGGTTAAACTTACACCTGAAGCAGAAATCACATTAGAAGCCAATCCCAGTACTTTTGAAAAGATTAAATTTCAAGGATTTAAAGACGCAGGTATCAATCGCTTGTCTATTGGCGTACAAAGTTTTGATGATGCTAAATTGCACGCGCTGGGACGGATACACAACAGTCAAGAAGCCCTGTCTGCCATTACAACAGCAGCAAACATCTTTGCTCGCGTAAACATTGATTTAATGTATGCTTTGCCACATCAGACGGTTCAGGCAGCCTTAAATGATGTGCAAACTGCGATTGATACAGGCGTGAGCCACATCAGTGCCTACCAGCTTACACTTGAACCCAATACCGCATTTGGGCATCAGCCACCACAAGGTTTGCCACAAGATGATGCCATGCAAGACATTGAAGATGCAGTACATGGTGCTTTGTTTGCCGCTGGTTTTCAGCAATACGAAACCAGCGCGTTTGCTAAGCACCCACATCAACGCGCACACCACAATTTAAATTATTGGCAATTTGGTGATTACATTGGTATTGGCGCAGGCGCACATGGCAAAATCAGCAGCCACAATGGCATTGTGCGTACCACACGCAAACGCCACCCCAACAATTATTTATATGCCATGCAAAGTAATCCAGATGATGCAATAGAACGCAAAAATATTGCGAGTGAAGACTTGCCATTTGAATTCATGATGAATGCACTGCGCTTAACAGATGGCGTCCCCAGCCATTATTTTGCTGAACGAACAGGGCAAAATTTGGCGGTCATCGCACAACAGTTGCAACATGCACAACAAAAAGGTCTGCTTGATGCCAACCCTGCATTTTTGTGTCCCACACCATTAGGCAGACGATTTTTAAATGACTTAATTGGCTTATTTTTATGATTTCAGGCAGCCTAAAAAAAGAAAAAGCATCATGAAAACAAAATATTGGGTATTTTTATGTGGTATATTTTGTGCAAATATTCAAGCTGCCCCTATGCAAGGCATTCATTTTGAACATAAAGATTGGGAAACCGCTTGCGACAACACAGGCACTTGCCGCGTGGCGGGCTATCATCACGAATCGGAATACGACAAGCGGATTTCGGTGCTGTTTACGCGCATGGCGGGTTCGTCAGCCGTTTCGGGCGAATTGAGTTATGCTGGCGAATCTGTGCCACAAAAAACCATCAACCTATTGATTAATCAAAAAATCATCGGCAAACTGATTTTGCAACACGACAGCTATCGCCTTTCGCCCCAAATCGCACAAATGGTGATTGCCGCCACCAAAGGACGCGACACGGTGCAAATCCAAGCAGGCAAAGAAATATTTACATTGTCCAATGTGGGCGCGGCGGCAGTTTGGTTGAAAGCCGATGAATTTCAACAATTTGGTAAACTCAAACCGCAGCCCAAACCCCTTATCAAACCAGCCAAAACGCTTTCAGGCAGCCTGAAAATCAGTTCAGCCGAACAAAACGCCATTCGCCAATTATTGCGCGGCAAAATCAACAACGACACCTGCCACGAATTACACGAATCCAGCCACCCCGTCTCGCTCTATCGCCTGAACGCGCAAAATGTGTTAGCCGAAACAGAATGTTGGCGCGGCGCGTATAATGTGGGCTACGCGTATGCGGTGCTGGACAATTCGCGCCGCCAAATCCACCAAATCCCCACCACAGACGGCTCGGATTATGCAAAGGGCGTGATTAGTAATTACCACAAAAGTCGCGGTATGGGCGATTGTTGGTCGGGCGCAAAATATGTTTGGAATGGTCGCCGTTTTGTGCAAACGTCAGCGCATACAACGGGTATGTGTCGCGGTTTTGCGGGCGGCGCGTGGCATTTGCCGACTTTTGTGAGCGATGTGAAATAATGTTCAGGCAGCCTGAAAGGTTTTTTTGATGAGAGAAATCCATATTTACCACAGCAAAATCAGTCTTTTGATTGATATTTTATTGCCGTATGCTGTATTGGCTGGATTATATTGGTGGTTTGACGGCAGCCCATGGCAGCAACAGGCGCGTGAAATGTTGCCGATACTCAAAGAAATCAATTGGTTGGCATGGCTGCAAAAAATATGGGATACAGAGTGGGGCATATTCCTTATTTTTGTTGGAATGTTGGTTTTGAATTTGCTTTGGGGCATTTTGTCTTCATTCCGCCAAACATACTGGAATATCATCTATCTGTTTCAGAAAAAGCCGCAAATCACCATCAATGCCTACAACATCAGCAGCCACCGCGAACAAATCAGCATGGCTTGGGACAATATTGCTTCGTTTGAGTTTCGCAACTACAAAGGCAATGTTTCTCTCATTTTGGTTTACCGTCCCACTTCGTCTGACGAACGATTGCAGCCTGAAAACCCCCAATCCAATTGGCAAAATCTGAAAAATTACCTCAAAACGCATTTAAAACAACAAAATGCTTATTTATCTTTGAACAATTTGGCGGTGGATGAAAAGAAATTGGGCGAATTGTTCACACAATTGATTGCCACCCAAGACCCTGCACAACGCGAAATATGGATTCATCAGTTTCAGGCAGCCTGAAAATTCAAATCAGAAAGAAATAATATGAAATACAAAGACCTACGCGAATTTATCCAAATCCTTGAACAACAAGGCAAACTCAAACGCATCACCGCCCCCGTGTCGCCCTATTTGGAAATCACCGAAATCAGCGACCGCGTTTTGCGTGCTGGCGGAGCGGCTTTGTTGTTTGAAAACGTGGTCAAAGCAGACGGCACCAAATACCCCTACCCCGTTTTGGCAAATTTGTTTGGCACCACCGAGCGCGTTGCCATGGGCATGGGCGCAAGCGACATCAGCCAATTACGCGAAATCGGCAAAACCTTGGCATATTTGAAAGAACCCGAACCGCCCAAAGGCGTAAAAGACGCATTCAGCAAATTGCCCTTGCTCAAAGACATTTGGAGCATGGCACCGAATATCGTCAAAAACGCCCCTTGCCAAGAAATTGTTTTGGAAGGGGAAAATGTAAACTTGTACGATTTGCCGATTCAACATTGTTGGGCGGGCGATGTTGCGCCATTGGTAACGTGGGGCTTAACCGTAACACGCGGTTACAACAAAAAACGCCAAAATCTCGGCATTTACAGGCAGCAATTATTGGGCAAAAACAAGCTGATTATGCGTTGGTTGGCACATCGCGGCGGCGCATTGGATTTTCAAGAACACAAACGCCTGTTCCCCGACCAGCCCTACCCTGTTTCGGTGGTATTGGGTTGCGACCCTGCCACCATTTTGGGCGCAGTAACGCCCGTTCCCGATACTTTGAGCGAATACCAATTCGCAGGATTGTTGCGTGGTGCGCGCACCGAATTGACCAAGTGTATTGGCAACGATTTGCACGTTCCAGCGCGTGCCGAAATCGTGTTGGAAGGCGTGATTCACCCCAATGAAACCGCGCTGGAAGGACCTTATGGCGACCACACAGGCTATTACAATGAGCAAGATACCTTCCCCGTGTTCACGGTGGAACGCATTACCATGCGCGAAAACCCCATTTACCACAGCACCTACACAGGCGCACCGCCCGATGAACCTGCCGTGTTGGGCG
>NZ_JAUNEC010000069.1 GCF_030525755.1 Alysiella sp. | reverse complement strand
TTTGAATGTGTTCCACCATGTGTCCCAAGTGGATTGCGCCGTTGGCGTAGGGCAGGGCGGAGGTAACGAGTATTTTGCGTTTGTTTGTCATGATAATTGGTGTGTTTGAGTAATTTAATGATGTCGGATTATGCCATAATTCGCATGTTTTTTGTTTTCAGGCAGCTTAGTAAGCATGATAAATATCTCAATATGGAAAAAAATTAAATTGGGATAATGACTTGGTATGTGTAGAGACCAATGCTTGCTGTATTTAACTTGGGAAAATAAATGAATGAAATCATGAATACTCATGCGCTACCTAATATTTTGTCCTTTGTTCATCAATTATTGCGTAGCCACATTCAAGCTGGTGATGATGTGATGGACGGTACAGCAGGCAATGGTCATGACACATTATTGTTGGCACAATGTGTAGGTAATACAGGCAAGGTTTATGCTTTTGATATTCAGGCAGCAGCACTTGATGCCACAGCTCAACGTTTGCAAATACATGGTTTATGCAATCACGTTAAATTGATACAAGATGGGCATGAAAATGCTGCTCAATATATTTCGGTTCAACTTTCTGCGGCAGTATTCAATTTAGGCTATTTGCCATCGGGCGATAAAAACATTACCACAATGCCAGAAACCAGCGTTCAAGCCATAAAAGTGGCTTTGAATTTATTGAAAGAAGGCGGTTTATTGGTGGTTGTGATTTATCATGGGCACCAAACAGGTAAATTGGAAAAACAGGCATTGGAAAGGTTTTTTAGTCAATTACCGACACAAAATTATCGTGTGATGCAATACGCTTTACTTAATCGTCCGAATTGTCCTCCTTTTGTGATTGCGGTAGAAAAAATCAAGGCTGCCTGAAAACAGCAAACGTTTCAGACAGCCTGAAAAAACGCTACAATGCGTTTATTTTGGTTTGGGTATTTGACACTTATGAACATTTGGTTTGGACGCAATGCGCCACACAGTTTACAAGGCAGCGCAGTCAGCATCGGCAATTTTGATGGTGTACACATTGGGCATAAACGCATCTTACAACGTTTGCATGATGAGGCACGCGCACGTGGTTTACAAAGTGTGGTATTGGTGTTTGAGCCGCAGCCAACTGAATATTTTGCTGCTCAAAGCGGTCGTACTTCTCCATTTCGTTTAACACCGATGCGCGACAAGTTGCGCCTTTTAGCGCAAACGGATTGTGTTGATGCGGTTTGGATACAGCGATTTAATACCGATTTTGCCAGTTTATCGGCGCAAGATTTTATGACTCAAATATTGTTGGATAAGCTCAATACCCGTTTTTTGTTGGTGGGCGATGATTTCCGTTTTGGTAAAGGACGCACTGGCGATTTTGAGTTTTTGTTGCAACAAACTGAATTTGAAACACAAAATACCCCCAGTATTTTGGTTTCAGGCAGCAGAGCCAGTAGTACACGCGTACGAGAAGCATTGGCAGCAGGCCGTTTAGACGTGGCAAGACAAATTTTGGGACACGATTACCGATTAAGTGGTAAAGTCAAACATGGTGCAAAACTGGGGCGTGTGTTGGGTTGTCCAACAGCCAATGTGCATTTGGCATCACACCGTTACGCACTTTCAGGTGTGTTTGTGATAGAAGTAACAGGCAGTTTTGGACGCAAAAATGGTGTGGCAAATTTGGGTTACAATCCAACGGTGTCTATGGTTTGTCAAAACAAATTGGAAGTTCATTTGTTTGATTTTTCAGGCAGCCTTTATGGTGAACGGATTGAAGTAACATTTTTGCATAAATTGCGTAATGAAATGAAATTCAATACTTTATCCGATTTGCAAAATGCGATTGCTCATGACATGAATGCCGCGAGAAATTGGTTATCTAACATCTAAATGTTTTCAGGCAGCCTATCCATTTCCATTCAATGCTGCCTGAAAATTAATTTGACCAAATATTTTGTGATTCAATTATTTTGAGGAAAACAAGTTATGAATACTGCTATTCGCCGTCCCACTTTCTTTGTTTCAGACCGCACAGGCATCTCCGCCGAAGGCATGGGCGATGCCTTATTGGAACAATTTGATGATGTGAAATTCAAACGTGCTACTTATCCTTTCATCAACACGCCCGAGAAAGCACATGCGTTAGTTCAAATCATCAACCGCGCTGCCGAAGAAAATGGCGTACGACCGATAGTGTTTTCCAGTATTGCAGACAGTAATGTGTTGCAAATTGTCAAAAGTTCGCAAGGTTTACACATCAGTTTTTTTGATGCATTTTTAGGTGAATTAGAACAAGAATTAGGGGTGTCGGCACGCCATTCTGTGATTTCACGGGTGCATAATGTGGAGCGTTATGATGCACGCATGGAAGCCGTAAATTTTGCATTAAATCATGATGATGGCGTATCAGATAAAGAACTCAAAGAAGCCGATGTGATTTTGATGGGGGTATCACGTTGTGGCAAAACACCAACCTGTTTATACCTTGCTTTGCAATATGGCATTCGTGCCGCCAATTATCCACTTACGCCCGATGATTTGGGTACAACTGAATTACCACGAATGGTTAAACCATATAAAAATAAATTGTTCGGTTTAACCATTCAACCAGAACGCCTACACGATATTCGTCAAGAGCGTCGTCCAGATTCCACTTATGCAGCTTTACAAACCTGTCGTAACGAAGTGGCTGATGCACAAGCCATGTTCCGTACCCACAATATTCCGCACACCAATACCACACATAAATCGGTGGAAGAATTAGCGGTTTGTATCATGCAAGAATGCAAATTAAAACGGCGTTTTTAATAATATGACTTTTCAGGCAGCATAAAACAACAAAACCGCATGAAGCACTTGATTTCACGCGGTTTAAATTTGGTAGGGCGGGTGAGTTTCGAACTCACGACCAAGGGATTATGAGTCCCCTGCTCTAACCCCTGAGCTACCGCCCCTTTGGGTTTAGGGGACAAATTATAAAGTATCGGCTTGTTTCAAGCAAGCTTGTATTATCATAGAATGAAAATTTATAAAGCAAAGAAGCAAAATGTCTTATTATTTATTTAACATTAGCGTTACAATAGACTTTATTTAAATCATTTAAGGAGCAATATCATGGCACGTTTGACCATTCATACCCCCGAAACCGCACCCGAAGCTGCTAAAGAGCGCGTTCAGGCAGCCTTAAACGCCAATGGCTTTTTGCCCAATTTGATTGGCGTGCTGGCAAATTCGCCCGAAGCGTTGGCATTTTATCAAGAAGTAGGCAAATTAAACGGTGCAACCAGCTTGACCGCAGGTGAACGCGAAGTAGTACAAATCATTGCAGCCAAACGTAATGAGTGCGGATTTTGCGTTGCAGGGCATACCAAATTGGCAACTTTGAAAAAATTGCTGTCTGAAAATGCGATTGCCGCGAGTCGTGCGGTTAATCCTACTGATTTTGATGATGAGAAATTGGCGGCTTTGGCAAATTTTACGATTGCGGTTATGGAAAACAAAGGCGCGGTTTCTGATGATGAATTGGCGGCATTTTTGAACGCAGGCTACACGCAACAGCAATCGGTAGAAGTGGTTTTGGGCGTGGCATTGGCGACCTTGTGTAACTACACCAACAATTTGGCGAAAACCGAAATCAACCCTGAATTGCAACAATTCGCTTAATTTTTGATTTTCAGATTGTTTTTCAACAAATGACATTTTTGGGGTGTGGGCTGCTGGTCCACACTATTTAGATTGGATTGGGCTTTGTCCGAAATATGCGGGCAAGCTGCCCACGCTCCATTGGTAGCCATCGTAAGGGCAGATTTTACATCTGCCCTTTTTTACAACATCATCATTGAAAAATTGTGTCCCAAAAAAGGAAAACTCATCATGTCGCAAGCAACTTTATTATCGCAAATTGCTCAATTAGTCCAAACCGAACTTGCGCCTATTGTACAAGATATTGACTGTAAAGGAATTTACCCTGAACACTTCATGCGAAAATTGGGAGAAATCGGTGGCTATCAATCGCTTGGCACAGTCGAACAAGGCGGCAACGGTTTGGGTTTGGCGACACAAATTTTGGCAATCTACGAAGTAGGCAAAGTGTGTGGCGCAACCGCGTTTTCGGTGTGGTGTCAATCGGCTTGCGCGTGGTATTTGCACAAAACGCCCAACGCTGTCGTGCGCGAACGCCATTTGTCAAATGTGTTGCAAGGCAAGGTGTTGGCTGGGACGGGTATGTCCAACACCGTCAAGCATTTGGCTGGTATTGAAGACCATAATTTGCAAGCTACCCCCACCGATGGTGGCTACATTGTGAATGGCGTACTCCCTTGGGTGTCCAATTTAGGCGACACGCACATTTGGGCTAATACCGCTCAAACATCAAACGGTTATGTGATGTTCATCACAGGTGGCGAATGCGAAGGCGTGTCGCTCAATCCCTGCCCTGAATTTTGCGCTTTGGAAGGCACACGTACCTTTGCGTTGAAATTTGACAATGTGTTTGTGCCAAACGAAGACGTGTTGGCGCAACCCGAACAGTTTGCCGATTACATCAAATCCATCAAAACAGGCTTTATTTTGTTGCAAGTCGGCATAGGCGCAGGCATTATTGACGGCTGCTTAAAAGAAATTGAATTGGCAAACGTGGGTTGTGGCGAGGTAAATTTCTATTTGGATAATCAAATAGATGACTTGCAAGTGCGTTTTGATAATATGTTAGCCAAAACGCAAAAATTGGCAGACGACACTTGGGCAGGTCAAGCCAGCTTGTTGGAAACGCTGGAAACACGTTTGGCGGCATCGGAATTGTGTTTGGACGCAGCGCAATCGGCGGCTTTACATGCAGGCGCGAAAGGCTATTTGATGCGCAGCCCCGTACAACGCCGTTCGCGTGAAGCCATGTTTGTGGCGATTGTTACGCCCGCGATTAAGCATTTGAAAAAGGAAATTGCCGATTTGGAATTTATGGGTGAGTTTTCCATTTAAGAACTTGTATTTACCAAAAGATACATCTTATATAGTGAATTCAATTTAAACCAGTATAGCGTTGTCAGCCATCTTACTTATTACTGGATGTACACAGTGCTCGCCGTTGCCTTGTCCTGATTTAAATTGAATCCACTATAATCAATCTGATGAATACAGGTTTTAAATGATTTTTCAGGCAGCCTATTTAGACCGAAATCGTCTAAATCACATAATCACAAAATCTTTTTTTTCGGGCGAAAAATGGCGTATGCTGTCTGAAATTTCATTCACAAAAATCATCATGAATACATTGAAAATTCAGAATATATCATTAGGTTATAAACAAAATGGCAGCTTAAAAATCATTTTGCACGATTTTAATTTAAACATTCGAGCGGGCGAGTTGGTGTGTTTATTGGGTGCAAGTGGGGTGGGTAAATCTTCGCTGTTACGTATGTTGGCTGGCTTGAATCAACCTCTTTCAGGCAGCGTGTCTTTGTTTGGCGAAAAATTGACGAAACCGCACCCGCGTGTGGGTTTGGTGTTTCAGAGCGCAGCTTTGTTGCCATGGTTGAATGTGCGCGATAATGTGGCGTTTGGTTTGGATTTTGCTCACCAACCCAAAATCAGTAAAGATGAACAAAGTCAACGTATTGATGCTGCTTTAAAAGAAGTGGGTTTGGCGAATGCAGCGAATAAATACCCGTCTGAATTGTCGGGTGGTATGGCGCAACGGGTAGCTTTGGCACGTGGTATTGTGCGTCAACCGCAAGTTTTGCTGCTGGACGAGCCGTTTTCGGCTTTAGACGCGGTGATTCGGGAGCAAATGCAAGCCATGTTACGCCAAATCGTGCAGCACCACAATACTGCCGCGCTTATGGTTACACATGACATTGATGAGGCTTTATTGGTGGCGGATAAAATTGTGTTGGTAGGAGGAGGCGGGCACGTGGCGGGGACGTGGCAACCTGAATTGCCGTTTCCACGTACGGTTCGTTTGGTGGAATTGCAAAATATGCGTTCGGAAATTGTGCAATCATTGTATACGGCGCAACAACACACTGAACAAACGAAAACGGTAGAATTTGTGATTTGATTTTTGTGACATCATTGAAATCTTGATAAAATCAAGAAATAAACAGTCGTTTAAAATAAGTACCATACAAGCTGTGCTGAAACATTTATCTTTATTATAGATGTTTAAAATAAAGATGATAATGCGGTGTATAGCTAAAGTATATCAGGAGGTTAATAAAGCTGTCTTATTTTAAACGACCATATTCAATTCATGTGGGCAGTTACTGCCTTGACTTATGGACTAAAAAACGCCTAATAATTAATTTATTGGGCGTTTTTCTTAATTTGAATTGTTTTATAGAATATTGAAAAGTTATTTTGGCGGAGTAAGAGGGATTCGAACCCTCGATGCAGATTTTAGTCCACATGCT
>NZ_JAUNEC010000068.1 GCF_030525755.1 Alysiella sp. | reverse complement strand
CTACGCCGATGAATGCCCCCAAGAAAATGCCCGACTGGGCATACAACCAAATGATTGATGGCTTACAAAAATTGCTGGTTTTAAGACTGCAAGGCGCACCACCAGCCGACACCATCACCGCATTGGCAGCCGTGTGGGAAGAAGCCCTCACGCCCATCACCCGCCACTGGCAATCCGAAACCGACCACAACAGGCTACCTGAAGCCTTCCGATGCGTGATGCAGCAATCAAGCAGATGGATAAGCCCAGCGCAACTGATAGAGCAAATCCCAGCACGACAAGTCCCACCGATTGCAGGACTAATCGAAGCCAAAGCCCCACCGCTCACACCCGAGCAAATCGCCAAAAACAAACAGCGATTAAAGCAAATCCTGCAAATATTGGCGCAAGCCAAACAACTTTAAACACAGGCTACCTGAAGCCCCGTAGGTCGGGCATTCATGCCCGACACAATCCGCAAATCATTCCCTTTAACCCCCCAATGGAGACAAAACCATGACAAAAAGCAAAACCAAAACCCAAGCCGTCATTGGCTGCCAAAGCCGAGATGAAGCCGTAGAAGCCATCAAACGCATCGGCGATTTAGTCCGCGACAAAGACCGCGTTCAGGCAGCCCTAAACGACCAAGTCGCCGAGCTACAAAAGCAGGCAGATGAAGCAGTTGCACCGCTAACAGCCGAAATCGAACAACTGGAAGAAGCCGTAAAGGTATGGGCAACCGCCCACCGCGATGCGCTGACCGACAACGGCAAAGTCAAATTCGCCGATCTGACCACAGGCATCATACGCTGGCGCAACAATCCGCCCAAATGCACCGTTTCAGGTGTCGATGCGGTACTCGCGCTGCTGGAAAACAACCCGATTTTTGAACGCTTTATCCGCGTGAAAAAAGAAGTGAACAAAGAAGCGGTGCTGAACGAACCCGAATTTTTTACCGCTCACCCCGTAGCAGGGTTGAAAATCGTGCAGGGTAAAGAGTTCTTCGTCATCGAACCACACAATCAGGAGCTTTCATAATGAAACTCTGGCTGATTGAAATCAGCCACAACATCGATATGCTGTGCAATGCCGTATTTTGGATTATTGCCTTGATTGTATGGATGGGTTATGCCAAAAGCCGCAGCTTGAGTGTAGGGATTCATCCTAAACTTGTGCTCGTTTGGTCTGTTTCGGCTTTGGGCATACTGCTTATCCCGTCAAAAGATGCATTAGTCCAAATGCTGGGCTAGGCTGTTTTCAGGCTGCCTGAAAACAAAAACACCGCAACGGCGGAGCGGTTTTTAAAAATCCGCCGATTTTTTAAATCTTGTTTAATTGGAGTTTAAAACCATGAATAAATCTGAATTGATTGAAGCGATTGCCGAACGCGCCGCAACGAGTAAAAAGCAAGCAGAAAATATGCTGAACTCATTTTGCTATGCGGTTGCTGATGAATTGGAACGCGGTGGCGAAGTGAACATCACGGGCTTTGGTAGTTTTACCGTTGCTGAGCGTGCTGAACGCGCAGGACGCAATCCCAAAACAGGCGAGCCGATTACCATTGCTGCCAGCAAAACCGTGAAATTCAAAGCAGGTAAATCGTTGAAAGACACGGTCGCTTAATTTTCTAAACCAAACCGCACGGTTTCAGGCTGCCTGAAACCGTGCGACATAAGGAAAAACATCATGGCAAAAACCTATGAAGAAAAACGCAAAGGATTGATTGCAAAAATCAAAGTTGCACAGAAAGAATTGGCATTGGACGATGATAACTACCGTGCCATTTTGCAGCGTGTGGTGGGGCAAGACAGTTGCAAATCATGCAATTTGCTGCAACTGCAAAAAATCATGGCGGAAATGCAACGCTTGGGCTTTAAACCCACCACCCAATCCATCGGTCGCAAGCCTTTGCATTTGACTGATGTGTCTGAATTGATGAACAAAATCGCGGTTTTGTTGAAAGAAACAGACAAAACTTGGGAATATGCCAATGGCATTGCCAAGCGTATGTTTCAAAAAGACAATGTCAATCAACTGAATGAGCAGCAACTTCGCAAAGTATTGATTGCGCTCAATTACCAAAATTTGAAAACACAGGCAGCACACGCAAAAAAGGCATAAAAAAATCCGCCAAACAACATGGTCGGCGGACAGTAAAAATCTAAAATAAATCAAATTATATCATAAACTTAAACGAAAGAAAGCCGACCATGCAAAACCTTTATTTTCTTGAACAAGATTTGGCGCAACTTCGTCATTTGCTGCCACCTGCTTTTGAACAGTTGCTGCTGGTGGCAGGCGAAGAAGCGGCATTCACTTTGGTGCGCCACTATGCTGGCACACACATTCCCATTGGCAAAAATCAAATCAAACAAGGCAAAGTGTTACACGCCATGCTTGCCGAAGCGGTGGGCGAAGACATTGCTTTGAAAATTGAAGCCGCATACGCCACGCAGCGCAAAATCTACATTCCCAAATGCGAAAATGCGGTGTTGGAATTGCGAAACCGCTTAATCCGCCGTCAATTTGATGAATGGACACAACAGGGCAAAATGTCTGCCATGCTTGCGGTAAACAATTTGGTGGCAGAACACAAATTGAGCGACAGGCGCATTTGGAGCATCATCAAGCAATCGGACAGGCTACCTGAAAACGACAGCCCCAATCAAAACAGTTTGTTTTAAACCCAAACAGGTTAATGCTTTTTCAGGCATTAGCCTGTTTTTTTATTGGGGTTTTGGCTAAAATACCCATTCTAAAATTAAGGGTAAACAATATGGAACAAGATTATTTATCATTAGCCATTCAGCAGATTTTGTGGGAATTTAAGCTCAATCCTGATTTGAATTTGGAAAATAAACTTCAACAAGCATTTGAATTTTATGATAATGAAAACAGGAGAACGGTTGTTAAGCATTTTATGCAACAACTTGATTACCAAGATTTTGAGTGGCGATATTTCAATGAATGTGTGAAATTTTGCCGAGACCACAACATTATTCCATACGATTTCCATTTCTTGTTTGAATACCCTAAAACACCCAAAAATGTGGTTGAATTTTTAGAACAATTAACAGTATCTGAAATAAAACAAATTGCGAAAAATAAAGGCATCAAAGGTTTGCCTACTCGCAAAGCAGAAATGATTTTGGCAATCAGCCAACAGCTTAAAGCCATTGATTTACAAGATGACGCAAAAAATTTTATTCGTAATAAAATGATTGATTACAACAAAAAATTATTTAAAGAAAAATGTCATTTATTGGTTTGTGGTATTTTCCAACGTTATACCGCTTTACAACAAAATGAAAAAAAGATTGATTTAAGAATATTTGAAGCTCAACTGGGTTTTATCACACATGATAGACAAGAGGATACAACGTTATTTATGAAACACTGTATTGTCAAATATCCTCAACCAGACCCACAAACAGGGCGATTTTTACAATTACCGCCCTACTTTTTAGGAGACCCTACATTTTTATCTTATAAATATAAACGCAGAGAAAAATAAATTTTAATGAAACAATAAATGACAAAACGATTGCAAAAACCGCTTAAACGTTTACCGCGTTTAGGCGGTTTTTTTGCGCGTACTGAAATGCTACAAGACACGGTAGGCAGCCTGAAAAACGATAATCAACGCATTATCAAACAACTGGATTGAGCAATATGAACGAAACCCAAATCGCACAACAAAACACAGCGCAAGCATTGGCAAATGGCGCGTTTTTTGACTATGTCCGCAAAAATCTGTTTTCAGGCAGCCTGAATCAAAGCCAAGTGGACGGCATTAATGCGCTGGTGTTGGCTGGTGTGGAACACGGTCTGACCGTGCAGCAGCACGCTTATGTGCTGGCAACCGCGTATCATGAAACCGCACGCACCATGCAACCGATTGCCGAATATGGGCGCGGACAGAATTACGCCTATGGTCGCTGGCAAACCAACAGTGTAGGCGTGAAATACTGTTACAAAAACGGCTCGCGTGATGTTGTCTATACAGAAAGCGAATGCCCACACTTATTTTACGGTCGCGGTTTCGTGCAACTGACGTGGTACGACAATTATTTACGCGCAGGGCAAAAGCTGGGCGTGGATTTGTTGAACAATCCCGATTTGGCTTTGCAAATGGATTTATCCGCCAAAATCATGATTTTAGGCATGAAAGAAGGCTGGTTCACAGGCAAAAAATTGTCCGACTACATCAACGACAACAAAACCGAATACGTTGCCGCTCGCCGAACAGTTAATGGTATGGATAAGTCAATTCAAATTTACAAATATGCGCTTGTGTTTGAAGCGGCTTTAAACGCGGTTTAAAAGGGGCAGAAATATGGGCTTACCCAAAATAACGAAATTTTTATCCGCACTTGTGATTGCAAATACGGTGGGCGAACAGGTGCGTTTTGAGATGAAACGTACTCCAACATTCGCGCTCGTGCCGCGTTATCCCATCAATTTAGGCAAATCAGGCGTAGCAGCCGCCAAACGTGCCGCTCGCCAACGCCGTTCGCAAAGAAAGTAAGGTTATGCGTTTATGGAAAAGGGTAAACAAAGTCGGCAAAACATACGGACATCTGCCACCCAATATCGCGCAAATGCGAATGTATCGCCACCGCGTGCCACAACGGGGCAAAAGTCATTTTCAGGCAGCCTGAAACATTGGTTGGGTGGCATGGTAAACAATCCGACCACAGGCGCGTTGTCATCAGACAAAGTTTGGTACAACGTGATGGCAGGGGCAATGACATGGCAATTTTTAAGCACCGAGCCAGCCGAATGGAAATGGGTTACTTTTGGCAGCATTGTGGGCGGTGCAAGTTTGATTAAACGTGGCATTGCTGGCATTCAGCAGGTTAGTGAAAAACGGATTGAGAAAGGCGATTAAATGGAAACATCCATTTTGGCAACATTACCTGAATGGCAAATTAAACGCCTTATTCATGCCGTTTTGATGGCGGCTGAACAAGGCGAGATATTAAGTGTGTCGCAAGTAGAGCAAATTGCAAAAACACTTAATCAATTAAATGCTTTAACAGGTCAAGATTAACATCATCAGAAATATGTTGTTCAAAAAATTCAATCCAATTTTGTAAACAACGTTCGGCATGATGTCCAGCATCAACAATTTGTTTTTGTTCAAGCTGTGCCAATAAAAATCTGATGGCAATGGCTTCTGCATCGGCTTTTTTCATTGTTAATCACCTTTGATTTGTTGGAAAAACAAAATCATATCACAGGAAAAAAATGATGTTGTTATTTTTAAAATACCACCGCTATTTGCTTGTCCCATTGATTTTATTGCTGTTAATGGGTTTGGCGTTTTCATTTGGACACCGTTCAGGCAGCCTGAAAACCCAATCCCATTATCAACAAATCTTGTTGCAACAAGCGCAAGAACATCAAGAAAAACAAGCCCTTTGGCTCAAACAAGCCGAACAAATCAGCCAACAGCAGCTTGAATTTCAAAAGCAAAATGAAATCCAAGCCAATGAATTAAAAAAGGAAATCCACAATGTTATGGCAAAAGACCGCGCCAATGGTGTTGGCGATTGCACTTTTGGCGAGTACAGCTTGCAGCACTACAAAAAATCACTCGGTTACGAGTAAACCTGTTCCACAAGCCCTGCTCGTGATGCCACAACGCCCTGAACCACCGAAAGACGGCTCACAGGAAGCCATTTTGACCCATGCGGTTGAGTTTGGGCGTTATGTGAAAAATTTGGAAAATCAACTGCGTGGCTGGATTGGCTGGGCAACGGAGCGTGAATGATGAATTACCGTGAACAAGTCCAGCGCGTGTTGTCGGTGCATCATGCTCGCATTGAATTGGGATTGAGCAAGGTGCGCGAACAGGAAATGTTTGTTTCGCGCATCGGCGATATTTTAAGGCGCAACCGCATTGAACACAGTTTGCATTTGAATTTGCAGTTTGATGTGGTTTTCAGGCTGCCTGAACACATCATGGGCGCGGAAAATCTGCTGCGTACGGTGTTTGTTGGCTGTCATCTGGAACGTGGTGGCAAAGGCTGGATTGTGTCTGATGCGGTGCATGAATACCTGCAAGTGCGGTTGATGGGGGACAATGACGATGGACTTTGAATTTGGCTTTAAAACCCTGTGGGGCGTGGCAACGGCTGCTGGCTGGTTTTGGGTAAACGGCTTGTCGCAACGCCTGAAAGAAGCCGAACAGGAACGCGAAAAATTGCGCGAGCGTTTGCACGATGTGGAAAAAGGCTACCAAAGCAAAAGTGATGCACGCGAATTGCGCCAAGAAATTTTGGACAATCTGCGCGAAATCAAAGGCAGCCTGAAAGAAGTAAACGAGAAATTAGACAAAAAGGCAGACAAATCATGTCCGTAAACCAAGACCCCATTTTACAAGCCTTGAAAGAAATTCAAGCAAAACAAGATGTAACCATCGCCAAAC
>NZ_JAUNEC010000067.1 GCF_030525755.1 Alysiella sp. | reverse complement strand
AATCAAAGGTTTTGGGTGTGCCGATTTTGCGGATTTCCACATTTTCGGTTTCGTCCGCGCCCACAGGCACGCTGTCGTGGGGCAAATTGGGTACGCTCAACAGCAGATTATCCAATTCATTCAGGATATTGGGTAAAGTTTGATTGATGCGTTCTTGTTCAGATTTGACTTGGGCAACTTGGACTTTAACGGCATCGGCTTCTTCTTTTTTGCCTTGTTTCATGAGTTCGCCGATTTGTTTGGATAGGCTGTTGATTTGGGCTTGCAAGTTTTCGCTTTGCACTTGAAGTTGTTTGCGTTGTGTTTCTAAATCATTGAATTGTTGGGTATTTAACGCGAATTTGCGGCTTGTCAATTTCGTGGCGACCACTTCAATATTGTTGCGGAGTAATTGAATGTCCAACATTTTGGTTTTTTCCTTCTTGGAATAAAAATAAAACACAAATTTTAAATGAAAAATGGGTTTTCAGGCAGCCTTTCATTACTTTACAAATAAAATACATCGTCATTCCCACCTGTGTAAGAATGACGGTACTTTAAATGTTTTTTCAGGCTGCTTTTTTACGTTTTGTAGGGTAGTGAAAGGTTGCCTGAAAAATTTAATTGCCCAGTTGATGATGCAGTTCAATGACACGTTCAGGCAGCAGTTGGGTCATGCAATTGTGGTGTGTCAAAGGGCATTCGCGTTTGAAGCAAGGGCTGCATGGTAAGTTGAGTGAAGTAAAACGGGCATTTTCATGTAAAGGGGGTGTGTGTGTGGGGTCGGTTGAACCGTACACGGCTACGGTTTTGATGCCGAAAGCGGCCGCAATGTGCATTAAGCCACTGTCATTGCACACCATACCATCGGCGCACGCAAGTAGGTCAATCGCTTCGCCCAAGCTGGTTTTGCCAGCCAAATTGATGCAGCGGTTTTGGGTTAAGTTGTTGATATACTCTGATATTTTGGTATCTTTGGGTGAGCCAAAAAGCCAAATTTGCCAATTTTGTGCCAAGTAATGTTGTGCGACTGCGGCATAATGTTCAGGCAGCCAGCGTTTTGAGGTACCAAATTCTGCACCTGCGGACAATGCCATGATTTTGTGTTGGCGATTGAGACCGTATTTGTTTAGGGCTGCGTTTTGTTGTTCGGGGTGGGCTTGTAAATGTGGGTACGATGAACTTGTGAAATCGGCATCGTTATCGTGTGCCAAAGCGGTGTATCTGTCCACCATTAAATGATGTTTTTGTTTATCCAAACGGCGACAATCATTGAGCAAAAAATGTCGCATTTCGCCTACATAGCCTGTTCGTTGTTTGATACCTGTGGCGGCTGGCACAATGGCGGATTTGAGTGAATTGGGTAAAACGATGACTTGGTCATAATCGTGTTTGCCTAATTCACGTCCAATTTGCCAGCGTTTTTTCAGTTGCAAAGCACCGTGTCCAAAAGGATTTTCAATAATGCGGCGTACTTCGCTCATGCGTTCAAATACCGCCATTGTGGATTTGGGGGCAAAAACATCAATTTCGCAGTTGGGGTGTAATTCGTGTAAACGGCGGGATAAAGGTTGCGACATTACGCAGTCGCCAACCCAAGAAGGTGAAATAATTAAAATTTTTTTTGACATGGTGGTGGCGTGTGGGAAAACAAACGGAGATTTTAACATAAGCACACAGTTGATAATGCGGTATGGTGGTTTTTCAGGCAGCCTACTATTAGGTTGCCTGAAAAAACGTTAAAATGCTATCTTTTAAATTTTAGTTGTAGAAGTGAAAAAGTAATACAAGGCGATAACACTCGCCGTGTACCAGTCATACATAAAGGTGTTGGCAACACCGTAGTGCTTTTTTAATTCTACGACTATATATTTAGGTTGGTCTAACGGGCAATTAAATGATTTACATTTGGCAAGAAAAGGCTTGGCAACAAATTGGCAACCATTGGGCGCAAATGCCTCATGCTTGGTTGTTTACGGGGCGTGAAAACACAGGTAAAACTGCGTTTGCTTGTCATTTTGCCCAAGCATTATTGTGTGAAAATCCACGCGACAATCATGATGCTTGTGGTGTATGTCCATCTTGCCATTTGTTTGAACAGGGAACACACCCCGATTTTTATGCACTCACGCCTGAAGAACCTGAAACCGATGTGTCTGCACGCAAATTATTGCAAATTAAAATTGATGCAGTGCGTGCGGTGTTGGCACCTTTATGGCAAACTTCTGTACGAGGTGGGCGGCGCGTGGTGTTGGTGCAGCCTGCTGAAAGCATGAATATTCAGGCAGCCAATGCTTTGTTGAAAATTTTGGAAGAGCCGCCACAAGCCGTTGTTTTTTTATTGGTAACGCACCATAAAGACCGTGTATTGTCTACCATTAAAAGCCGTTGTCGTCAATTTGCTTTGCCTGCGCCGACACAGGCACAGTCTTTGTCCTATTTGACTGAGCAGGGGACAGAAAATGCGGCAGCACTTTTGGCGTTTCACAGCGGTGCACCTTTATTTGAAGGGCAACCTGAACACGATGTGTTGCGTGATAAATTATTGGCTTTATTGGCAGAGCCGCGTTTGTTGGCAATTTTGGATTATGCGGCGGAATTTGACAAACAAAAATGGGCGTTGGCGGTTTTTTTAGATTGGCTGGACAAATGGTTGATTGATGTTTCACTTGTGGCACAAAATATGTCACCTTTGTATTACCCTCATCATGCAGGCGCAGCAAAAAAAATGGCGGAAAAAACCAATCCTGCTACACTTTTTTCACTTTCAGGCAGCCTAAATCGCCTGAAACCTTACGGACACCACAGTTTGAATGTTAAAATGCAAATTGAATATTTGTTGAGCGAATATTTGTCTGTTGTAGGCAAGAAATCGCGTTGAATTTTTCAGGCAGCATCACAAAATAAACAGGCTGCCTGAAAACCTGTTTAGCAATAAGGAAAGAAAATGAGTTCAGCACCACAAGTTGCGCCGCAAAATGAAAATAAAGTTCCTGGTCGAATGATGAGTTTGCGTTTGGAAAGTAAACCGATTATTTATTCCAGTTATATGTCTTTTGTGGAATACGGTGGCGTATTTTTGCCCACAGACGATAAGTTCCAAATGGGTGAAGAAATTTTATTGGTATTGGAATTGGTGGGACCTGGTAAAACAGAAAAATTGTTCATTAAAACCAATGTGTGTTGGATTAATGCTAACCCCAGCGCGAGTGGTCGTCCCAAAGGCATTGGATTGGCATTCAGTGATGATGAAAGTGGCTTGAAGGCCAAAGCAATTATTGAAGCCATTTTAACAGGCTTGCTTGCCAGTGAACGTGCGACTTACACCTTGTAATCCAAATAGTTTTAATGCAAATAAACGGTTTCAGGCAGCCTGAAACCGTTTTTCTGATAAATGGTTTTGAAACATCATGTATTTAATTGATTCACATTGCCACCTTAATTTTGAAGGACTGGCAGAACGTTTGCCTGAAGTGTTTGCCAATATGCAACACAATGGTGTGGGGCAGGCATTGGCAATTAGCGTGAGCCGCGACAGTTTTGCCCAAATTTTGGCGATTGCCCAAGCACATTCACACATTTATGCCACAGTAGGCATACATCCTGATAGCGAAACCGCTGTTGAATTTAGTTTGGCAGAATTGGTGGAGTACGCTCAGCATCCGAAAGTTGTCGGTATTGGTGAAACAGGTCTGGATTATCATTGGTGTCAAGGTGATTTAACTTGGCAGCACAATCGTTTTATCATGCATATTGAAGCTGCTAAGCAGGCTGATTTGCCCTTGATTATTCACACGCGCAAAGCTGCTGATGATACCATGCGTGTTTTGACAGAACACGCAGCCCCAAAAGCTGTGATGCATTGTTTTGCGGAAGACACACGCGTTGCTAAAATGGCTTTGGATTTGGGCTATTACATTTCGTTTTCGGGCATTGTTACGTTTAAAAATGCCAAAGACATTCAGGCTGCCGCGCAATATTGTCCACTTGACCGCATTTTGGTGGAAACCGATGCACCATTTCTTGCACCTGTACCGCATCGCGGCAAACCCAATGAGCCTGCTTATGTGCGCCATACTGCTGAATTTTTGGCACAACTGCGTGGCGAAAGTTTGGAAACCATCATGCAGGCGACTACGGCAAATTTTTACCGTTTGTTTGATAAAGTTGTGCCATTGGCTGCCTGAAAACCGTTAATAATGATGTTATTGAAAACAAGCTGCCTGAAACATTCAGGCAGCTTGTTTTCTGTGTGATACCTTTAATTTGTTGTCTCTGTACCACATACATGACATTGTGGATTGTTGTGGAAATGAAATGTTTGCCAATTTCCCGTTAAAGCCGAATAACAGCGTAAAACACTAATTGAAACAGGCAAGCCCATGATGATTTTCAGGGCTTCGGCTGCCTGAAATGTGCCAATCGTACCGACCAAAGGGGCGAATACACCAAATGTGGCACAGGCTTGTTCGGTGGCATTATCGGTATCAAACAGACAGCGATAACAGGCTTGATTTTGTCCCAAGTCGGCACGAAATACTGCAACTTGTCCTTCAAAACGCACAGCAGCACCCAAAACCAAAGGTTTTTTTGCAGCAACACAGGCTGCATTGATGGCTTGACGAGTGGCAAAATTGTCGCTGCAATCCAAAATAACATCGGCTTGTGCCACCCATTTTGCCAGTTGTGTGGCATCTAAATATTGGTTTAAGGCAGTAATTTGACAATCGGGATAGCGTGTGCGTAAGTAATGAGCGGTGCAATCGGCTTTCAGGCAGCCTATGTCATTTGGGGTGTAAATGGTTTGGCGTTGTAAATTGGTTTCATCAACACAGTCGGCATCGGCAATCAGCAATTTGCCTACGCCTGCGCTGGCTAAATAGGGTAGAGCGGCGACACCTAAACCACCACAACCTACCACCAAAATACAAGAAGACAATAATTTGCTTTGATTTTCAATGCCGATTTCGTCCAACAAAATATGGCGGCTGTAATGCAATAATTGGCGGTCGTTCATGATGTTGTCCGTAATGGAAGAATGTGGGTATTAGAGAAGAGACGGAGATTGCCTGAAATCTTGATATTCTAGCTCATACTGTGTCTCTCTGTTAAGATGTGGTATTTTCAGGCAGCTTGAATACCATGATTTCACATGATTTGCGTCCTTTAATGGGACAACCTGCGTTGGCACTCGCACCTATGGCTGGAATTACTGATAAACCCATGCGCCAGTTGGTAAAACAGTTTGGTGCGACTTGGACAGTAGGTGAAATGCTGACCAGCGACCCGTCTTTGCAGCAAACACGAAAAAGTTTACAACGGCGCGACCACAGTGGCGAAACAGGCATCAGTGTGATGCAGATTGCAGGCAGTGACCCAGAACAATTGGCACAGGCTGCACGTTTGAATGTGGACAATGGCGCACAGGTTATTGACATCAATATGGGGTGTCCTGCCAAAAAAGTGTGTAATGTGGCAGCAGGCAGCGCATTGTTACAAAACGAGATTTTGGTGGAAAAAATCTTAAATGCGGTGGTGAGTGCTGTAGATGTGCCTGTCACATTGAAAACCCGTTTGGGTTGGTGCAATGAAAACAAAAACATTTTGACGATTGCACACATGGCAGAGCAAGCTGGCATTGCGGCTTTGGCGATACATGGGCGTACGCGTGAGCAAATGTACAGGGGCGAGGCAAGTTATGATTTGATTGCACAAGTGAAGCAAGAGGTCAATTTGCCCATTTGGGTCAATGGCGACATCACTTCGCCGCAAAAAGCGGCAGCGGTGTTGGCACAAACAGGTGCAGATGGTGTGATGATAGGGCGTGGCGCACAGGGGCAGCCATGGTTGTTTACCGACATTGGTCATTATTTACAATTGGGTTATTTGCCCGAGCCAATGAATTTTCAGGCAGCATCGGAAACGGTTTTAAGTCATTTGACTGCCATTTATGCCTTTTATGGTGAACATGGTGTAAAAATTGCACGCAAACACATAGGTTGGTATTTACAAAGGCTGCCTGAAAGTGAAAATGTGCGTCAAGCTGCCAATGCCTGTACCAATACGGCGGAACAATATCGTTTGTTGGCAGCATTTTTCAGGCAGCAAGCGGATAAGATGGCATTTTGGGTGCGTGATTATGCATAAGGTGAACTTGTTAAAAATCAACAATTTGTTTTAATGAAAATTTTTCCATAGGGCAAGTACTTGCATTTACCATTTCACAGTAGGGGCTATTGACAATTCGGTCTCGAGTTGGTTTTGCAGATAAATTGGTTCAATTCAAGGCGAAAATACAAGTCAATGTGTTCCATTGGTGTATATTTTAACGTGGAATTGGGCAAATTTAGCACAAAAATAACTGCGAACCCGAATTGCCAATAACCTACCTCTAGGCATTCTTATGGTCGTTTGAAATTGTACAGCATGCAGCCTTATCTGTTTTCCGATACGCAGACGGTACACGGCAGAAACATTTCAGGCTATTTTTCAGTACATGACAAAAAACTTTTAGGCTGCCTGAAAATTGGATTTTCAGGCAGCCTTCTTTGTGTGCAGGTAACATCATTATTAATTGCATAAATGATTACGCAAGCAATTCGCCTGTTAATGAAAACGTCCGTGCTTCCGTGATTTCCAATTCAACCATTTGGTTAATCAGCGACACATCGCCAAAGA
>NZ_JAUNEC010000009.1 GCF_030525755.1 Alysiella sp. | reverse complement strand
ACCAAGCCATAGGGCCTCGTTGGTCGGAAGTTACACTGCCGTGATGAACTGGGCAGCCTGCAATGGATTTGTGTTCTGACATGATTGATTCCTTAATTTGTTGGTTGAAAGAAAATGAAAATAAGCTATCAATTTATTTTTTTAAATTGATGTTTGCTATGAGATTGAACTGTACATGAAAAGTTTTATGATGTAAATGACCATTTGGGGTGGATTGATTATGTAAATTGCTTTATTTGCCTTACTGCTATATTCTTATTGATTTGGTGTTTCAGGTAATCTGAAACGAAATTGAGTAACCAGATAGAAAGACGAAATACGTGGAATTGACAACAATCACTTATATGGCGTTGGCAGCATTGTGTGTAGGTGCAATCATGCTTTTTTCAGGCAGCAAGCAACGAAATGAGGCTGGTGAATGGGGTAGTGGTGTGCAATGGGGCTACCTTTTGATAATGGTGGGGATTTTTGGGGTATTGTCTGGCGGTTTGAAATGGAGTTTTACGGCAATTTTGTTGTTGTTTACTGCAATAACAGGTTTATTATGGTTATGGAAAAAGTGTTTGCACAAAAATGAGCAATTGGATAATAATCATTTTCGCGATTATATGGCGGGATTTTTTCCCATTATTGCAGTGATTTTTGTGTTGCGTACTTTTGTGGCAGAGCCGTTTCAAATTCCTTCCAGTTCCATGCGTCCTGGTTTGGTTAAGGGCGATTTTATCTTGGTCAATAAATTTGCCTATGGTATTCGTGTGCCTGTATTGAATTCGGTTGCCATACCAACGGGGAAAATTGAGCGCGGTGATGTGGTGGTATTCAATTATCCTTTGCGACCTGAATTGAATTACATTAAGCGTATCGTGGGTGTTTCAGGTGATGTGATTGAATATAAGGATAAAATTCTAATGGTAAATGGTGAAGTACAAACTGAAACACCAGTGGGTAGTTACACTTATCCAGATGACAACAATCCGCAACAAGAATGGGTAGCAGAACGTTTTCAGGCAGCATTAAATGGCAAGCAATTTGATGTGTTGAAAAAAGTGGACAGACCCTCTTTTGAGCCACGTTTTATCAATGAGTATTCGTACTACAACAATGGTTTAAAAGAACATTGTACCTATTTTGATGAAGGCAGTGCGTTTAAGTGCACCGTACCTGAGGGCAAATATTTTGCCATGGGCGACAACAGAGATAGCAGCGCAGACAGTCGTTATTGGGGTTTTGTTGATGACAGGTTGATTGTGGGTAAAGCGTTTTTTGTTTGGTTAAATTTAAACGAGTTGGGACGCATCGGCACAAATATTCAGTAAAAATTTAATCCATTAAAAAATGGCTGCCTGAAATTGTTTCAGGCAGCCTAATCTTATTTCATCACTTTAACACTTTTGATTTCAATTGTTTTCATAGGGACATTTTGATGTGTGAAACCATTGATGGTGCGGACTTTGGCGATGCGATTGACAACGTCCATGCCTTTGCTCACGCGACCAAAAACGGTGTAACCATAATTTTCTTGAGTGCGTGCTGTAAAATCCAAGTTGGGATTATCGGCAACATTAATGAAAAATTGTGCTGTGGCAGAATGTGGGTCGGCGGTGCGTGCCATAGCAATTGTGCCAATTGTGTTTTTCAAACCATTATCGGCTTCGTTTTTAATCGGTTTGCTTGTGGTTTTTTGTACCATGTCTGCGGTAAAGCCACCGCCTTGTATCATGAAACCGTCTATCACGCGATGAAAAATCGTACCATTGTAGAAACCTTGTCGTGCATATTGCACAAAATTGGCAACGGTTTGTGGGGCTTGGTGTTCGTTTAGCAGCAATTCAATATTGCCCATATTGGTTTCCATTAAAACACGCGTATCGGCTTGGGCGGAGTATGCTAATGTACTTAATAAAACGGCAGTTAATTTTGCGGATAATTTCATTATGGTCTTTCCTGATGGGATTGAGGTGGTTTTCAGGCAGCCTGAAAACATCACAATTCGGTTACGGCGTTTCTACCAAAGGTTTTTTCACAAAAATGGCATTTTAATTTGGTTTCGCCATTTTTTTGTTTCACATAAAAACGGCTGTTTACAGGTTCGCTGTGGCTGGCACAATTGCTGTTGGGACAGCGAAACACTTCGGTAATGGTTTCAGGCAGCCTTAATGCCATTTTTTCCACTACTTTGAAATCCACAATGCGATTGACCACCGCCTCGGGTGCAAACAAAGCCAAGCGATTGGCATCGCGTTCTGTAAATGCCACATTTTTGATTTTGATGATGTCTTTGCTGCCTTGGCTGCGACTTGGCAAATTAAAGCCAACTGTTACCGCATGACCGTAGTGCAATAGTTTGAATTGACGCAAAATGGTTAAACCCAAACCTGCGGGAATGTGGTCAATGACTGTGCCATTTTCAATCGCTTCAACGCTTAATTTTGTGTTTTCCATGATTTTTCCTGTTGTGTTTTTAAGGCAGCCTGAAATTTAAACCGTTTCGTTTAAGACCAAAGACAACATCGCCATGCGGGCATAAACGCCGTTGGCAGCCTGTTGGAAGTAATAAGCATGGGGTGTATTGTCCACATCAGGGTGGATTTCGTCCACGCGTGGTAAGGGGTGTAACACGCGCAAATTGTTTTTTGCGTTGTGTAACATGGTGGCATTCAAATTGAATTTGCCTTGAATTTTGGCAAATTCCTGTTCATCAAAACGTTCACGTTGGACACGTGTCATATACAAAATGTCCGCCCAAGCCACCGCGCTTTCTAGGTCGGACAATACTTGCCATTTAATACCCATTTCGTCCAGTTCTTCGGTAATGTATTCGGGCATAGCCAAACTCGGTGGCGACACAAAAGCAAATTCACAATCAAACAATTTCAATGCTTGTGCCAAAGAATGCACGGTGCGACCGTATTTCAAATCGCCGCACATGGCAATTTTCAAGTTATGCAACGTACCTTGTGTTTCATAAATTGTTACCAAATCCAGCAGCGTTTGGCTGGGGTGTTGATTGGTACCATCACCTGCATTAATCACGGGAACACTGGAAAACTCTGCCACCACACGTGCCGCACCGTCTTTGGGGTGGCGTTGTACAATCGCATCGGCATAGCTGGACAACATACGCGCTGTATCTGCCAAAGTTTCGCCCTTTTTCGCGCTGGTATGTCCGCCATCGGCAAAACCAATCACTTTACCTCCCAAACGCTGTACTGCGGTTTCAAATGACAAACGCGTACGCGTAGAAGGTTCAAAAAAACACGAAGCAATCAATTTGCCTGCCAATAAATCGTGGCGTGGTTCATGTTTCAATTTCAGTGCGGTATCCAACAGTAAACGCAATTCATCAGGTAATAAATCAGCTACCGAAATCAGATGGCGGCGATAAAGCGGATTGGGCATGGATTTTCCTTTTGAATGATGTGAAAAACAGCGGGGTGTTATGGTCGCGGAATTGAAAAAGTACTGTGGTTTTGTTCATACACTTATTACTATTCGTATACACAGCGGGTATGGTCACCTTAAATATGTTTTTTTTCATTTCTGCGACTATATTAGGCTGCCTGAAACTCATTCAAACATCACTTTACAGGCAGGCTTGAACAGAAAGACACAAAAAAACCCGTTTTACAATTAAACGGGCGATTGATGAAGAAGCCATTTGAGCCGCAAATTTGCGGCAATCAGCAAAGAAAAAACAGTAAGACAACATGATTTTTCCTGAAAAATGGCTTAAAACGGCGTGGATTATAAAACCTTTTGAGCTGCCTGAAAAGCCAATTTACTTTGTAATTTAATTCCAAATTAAAGCCAAGAACACCGTGTATTTCACGTTTTTTAACATTTAAAACCGTTATAATCCTACAATCTTTTTTGATTTCAGAAAGTGTATCATGCCCCAACGAAATTTAAGCCGCATTCGTCATAATACCAAAATCGTTGCTACATTAGGACCTGCCAGCAACAATGTTGAATTGTTGCGCGACATGATTCAAATTGGTGCGCTCAATGTGGTGCGTTTCAATTTCAGTCATGGTACGGCAGAATTTCACGAAGAAAATGCCCACATTGTGCGTGAAGCTGCCAAGCAAGCGGGGCGTGAGATTGCGATTGTGGCGGATTTGCAAGGACCGAAAATCCGTGTTGGCAAAATTGTGGGTGGTAGCATTTGTGTGGAAGAGGGTGAAGAGTTGTTGTTTGACGCGGCTTTGCAAGGCGAAGGCACGCGTGAATGCGTGGGCTTGGATTACCGCGATTTGCCCAATGATGTACAAGTTGGCGATGTGTTGCTTTTGGACGATGGCTTGCTTACCGTTACTGTGAAAAGTGTTTTAGGCAGCCAAATTTTAACGGTGGCTCATAATAGCCATACACTCAAAAGCAATAAAGGTATCAATAAACAAGGCGGTGGTTTGAGTGCGGGTGCATTTACCGAAAAAGATTTCCGCGATTTAAAAACCGCTGTGAAAATCGGTTGCGATTATTTGGCAGTCAGCTTTGTGAAAAGTGCCCAAGACATGAAAATGGCGCGCGAAGCAGTTGCTCAAGCGTGCAGCGAAAATGGTTGTACCGCTTTGCCACCAGGTTTGGTTGCCAAAATTGAGCGCGTGGAAGCGATTGAAAATTTAGATGAAATCATTTTGGCATCTGACGGCATTATGGTGGCGCGTGGCGATTTGGCGGTGGAAGTGGGCAATGCTGCAGTGCCTGCTTTGCAAAAACGCATGATTAAACGCGCCCGTGAATTGCGTCGTTTCAGCATTACTGCCACGCAAATGATGGAGTCCATGATTGAAAACCCTGTTCCAACACGTGCAGAAGTAAGCGATGTTGCCAATGCGGTGTTGGACGGTACCGATGCCGTCATGTGCTCGGCAGAAACGGCGGTGGGCAAATACCCCTTTGAAACGGTGCGCCAAATGGCTTTGATTTGTAAGGCAGCCGAACGTGAACAGGATTCTTTGGTGGGTGTGTCTGATAATATGGAAATCACGCATCGTACTGACCACGCCATTGCCAGTGGTGCGGTACACATTGCCCGTCAAGTGAATGCCAAAGCGATTATTGCGCTCACAGAAAGTGGTACAACAGCGTTTCAAGTGAGTCGTTATGGTATCCAAATCCCGATTTTTGCCTTAACGCCCAATATTGCAGCACAACGCAGAATGTCGGTTTATCGTGGTGTGCGTCCGATTCAACTGGCAACGAGTATGAACCATGATACGGCATTGCATGAAGTGGAAGCGTTTTTGGTACAACGCGGTATTTTGGCTAGTGGCGACAAATACATCATTACCAGTGGTTCCAAAATGCGTGAACGCGGTAGTACCAATACCTTACAAATCATGTGTGTGGCATGATGTTTGAATTTTCAGGCAGCCTAATAGAGGCTGCCTGAATGTTTTAATGATTAAGATAATAAGGCTACCTGAAAAACAAAAGCAGTTTGTTGTAATCGTGTTAGAATTTGTCTCTTTCAGGCAGCCTTGTATATTCGCGCCCCAAGTTAGGGGTAAATTGTAACAGTATCTAATTTTATTTGTGATGATGAATCGTTTGCGTCCATGTTATTTGTTGATGATTTTGTCTTTTATTTCTTTATCCACGCATGCTGAAACCGAAACAGCCAGTGCTGTGCCCGCACTGGAGAACAAGGCAGAACAAGAAGCCACGCAATCCATAAAAAAGCGTGGTTTTTGGGATAAGTGGTTTGGTAAAAAAGGCGAAGAACAAGAACAAATTCGTGAATTAACACCTAAATATCCGATTGAAATTCAAACTGATAATGAAGAAGTTCGTGCTATGTTGTCCGAACATTTGCCCTTAATCAAAGAGCAACGTCATGAAGAATTGGACAAAGAACAGATTGAATTTTTACTTGAAGATGCACCCAAAAATGCTTTGGCAATGTTGAAAACTGAAGGTTATTTCAATGCCAAAGTACAAATTGTGCCAAAAGAAAAAGGTTATGTATTGCGCGTGGATTTGGGCGAGCGTACGCGGATTGATAACGTATCTTTGATGCTGTTGGGTGAGATGCTGCGTGATGAAAATTTAAGCAGTTATTACAAAAATTCTTTTGCAAATTGGACCTTGCCCGTTGGTGCACCCTTTCGTCAAGCCGATTGGAGCAGTACAAAGGCTTCGGTTTTAACTGCCGTTACCCGTAAAAAATACCCATTGGCGCGTTTTACGGCAACGCGGGCAACCGTTAATCCAGAAACCAAAACAGCAGAATTACTGGTCAATGTGGACAGCAATCGCCCGATTTATTTTGGTGATTTACACATTACAGGCACAGAACGTTACCCTGTTGCGGTGGTGCAGGGATTGGCGCAGTTTAAAGCGGGTGATGTGTATGATTTGGATAAAATTTTGGATTATCAACAGGCTTTGGAAAACGACAATCACTATTCAGGTGCATCGGTTCAAGCCGATTTTGACCACATTCAGGGCGACCGTGTGCCAATCAAAGTGGCGGTCTCCGAAGTCAAGCGACAAAAAATTGAAGTAGGTCTGCGTTTTGATTCTGAATATGGTTTAGGTGGTCATTTGGGCTATGACCACCACAATTTGTTTAATCGTGGTTATATGGGGTCGGTACATTTGGACCAAGACAAATACCAAAGCACTTTGGCTTTGGGTATCAGTCAGCCCCGTAATGGTTTAGGTTATTATCATACTGCCAACGCAGCATATTCACGCAACACCACGCAACGCTTGGAAAAGCGTACTTTATCCACAGGTTTATGGCGTGTGCGTGATAAAGATGGTAGGGAAACCCGTTTGGGTATTGAATTTGTGGGTGAAGAGGCCACCATTCCCAATCACGGCATCAATTTGGGACGCAGTTATGCCACCATGCTGACTGCATCTTGGAAGCGACAAAATATTGAAACCACATTGCGTCCTGCCAATGGTTATTATTTGGACGGTAAAATAGGGGTAACTTTGGGTAAAGTGCTTTCATCAGCAGCCATAATGCGCGTGAAAACAGGTGCAGGCTATTACTTCACGCCTGAAGAAAAAAAATGGGGTACATTCATTGCACGTGGTGAATTGGGCTACGTTCATGCCAACAAAAATGATGCAATTGGTGATGTACCGTCCAGCTTGATGTTTCGTACAGGTGGTGCATCTTCCATACGCGGTTATGAATTAGACAGTATTGGGCAGGTTTTATCTGACGGTACAGTTTTGCCAGACAGAGCAATGGTCGTGTTCAGTACCGAATACCAAATTCCCGTGAAAAAAGATTTTGCCCTTGCACTATTTCATGACATGGGTGGCACAGCACGCACATTTCAAAAAATGCATTGGCGACATGGTAGTGGTTTAGGTGTGCGCTGGTTCAGTCCCGTTGCGCCGTTCTCCTTTGACATTGCTTATGGGCATCATGACCGAAAAATCCGTTGGCACATCAGTTTGGGGACACGATTTTAAATTCATGCTGCCTGAAAAAAGCAGAATGTTTGTTTAACCCATAATCACATTCAATCATTTTCATACTGCTGTTTTATCAAGAAGAAATCTTGCTAACCAGCCTAAAAACAAGGTATGATTAACACGCTTTTCAGGCAGCCTATGTGTTGTTTACAGGCAGCCTGAAACACCCACAAGAAAAATACACCCCCAAACATAAGGAACAAAGAAATGTTAGAAGCCTACCGCAAAGCCGCAGCCGAACGCGCTGCACAAGGCATTCCCGCCCTGCCTTTGACCGCCCAACAAATGGCTGATTTGGCTGAATTGTTGAAAAACCCACCTGCTGGCGAAGGCGAATTTTTGTTGGACTTGCTCGCCAACCGCGTGCCTGCTGGTGTGGACGATGCCGCCAAAGTCAAAGCCTCATTCTTGGCAGCCATTGCCGAAGGCAGCGTATCCAGCCCACTGGTGTCGCCCGAATACGCCACCAAATTGCTCGGCACCATGCTGGGCGGTTACAACATTCACCCCCTGATTGAATTGTTGGACAACGACAAACTCGCCCCCATCGCCGCCGAAGGTTTGAAACACACCTTATTGATGTTTGATTCTTTCCACGATGTGAAAGAAAAAGCCGACAAAGGCAATGTGAACGCACAAGCCGTGTTGCAATCTTGGGCAGACGCGGAATGGTTCACATCACGCCCTGCCGTGCCTGAAAAAATCACCGTTACCGTGTTCAAAGTAGATGGCGAAACCAATACCGATGACTTGTCGCCCGCACCTGACGCATGGTCGCGCCCCGACATTCCTTTGCACGCATTGGCAATGTTGAAAAACCCACGCGATGGCATTACCCCCGATAAAGCAGGCGAAATCGGCCCCATTAAAACTTTGGAAGAATTGAAAGCCAAAGGCAATTTGGTTGCCTATGTGGGCGATGTGGTCGGCACAGGTTCATCACGCAAATCCGCAACCAATTCCGTGATTTGGCACACTGGCGAAGACATTCCTTTTGTTCCCAACAAACGCTTTGGTGGCGTGTGCTTGGGTGGCAAAATCGCCCCCATCTTCTTCAATACCCAAGAAGACTCTGGCGCATTGCCGATTGAAGTTGATGTTTCTCAACTGAAAATGGGCGATGTGGTGGACATTTTCCCTTATGACGGCAAAATCGTGAAAAATGGCGAAACCGTTGCCCAATTTGAATTGAAATCGCAAGTTTTGTTGGACGAAGTTCAGGCTGGCGGTCGCATTAACTTGATTATCGGTCGCGGCTTAACCGCCAAAGCGCGTGAGGCTTTGGGTTTGCCAGCGTCTGACAAATTCCGCTTGCCACAAGCCCCTGCCGAAAGCAAAGCAGGTTTCACTTTGGCGCAAAAAATGGTCGGTCGCGCTTGCGGTTTGCCCGAAGGTCAAGGCGTTCGCCCTGGCACTTATTGCGAACCACGCATGACCACAGTCGGCTCGCAAGACACCACCGGCCCGATGACCCGCGATGAATTGAAAGACTTGGCGTGCTTGGGTTTCTCGGCTGATTTGGTGATGCAATCATTCTGCCACACGGCTGCTTACCCCAAACCTGTGGACGTTCGCACCCACAAAGAGCTGCCTGAATTCATTTCTACGCGCGGTGGTGTGTCTTTGCGCCCTGGTGATGGCGTGATTCACTCTTGGTTGAACCGCTTGCTCTTGCCCGATACTGTGGGTACAGGTGGCGACTCGCACACCCGTTTCCCCATTGGCATTTCATTCCCAGCAGGTTCAGGTTTGGTGGCGTTTGCGGCGGCAACTGGCGTGATGCCTTTGGATATGCCTGAATCGGTGTTGGTGCGTTTTTCAGGCAGCCTGCAACCTGGTGTAACCTTGCGCGATTTGGTCAATGCCATTCCCTTGTATGCGATTAAACAAGGCTTGCTGACCGTTGCCAAAGCAGGCAAGAAAAACATTTTCTCGGGTCGCATTTTGGAAATTGAAGGCTTGCCCGATTTGAAAGTGGAACAAGCCTTTGAAATCACAGACGCTTCTGCGGAACGTTCGGCGGCTGGCTGTACCGTTCATTTGAACAAAGAACCGATTATTGAGTACATGACTTCCAATATCGTGTTGATGAAAAACATGATTGCCGATGGCTATGCCGATGCGCGTACTTTGGAACGTCGCATTAAAGCGATGGAAGCATGGTTGGCGAACCCACAATTGTTGGAAGCCGACAAAGACGCGGAATATGCTGCCGTGATTGAAATCAATATGGACGAAATCAAAGAGCCAATTATCGCTTGCCCGAACGACCCCGATGATGTGTGCTTCATGTCGGAAAAATCAGGCACGGTGATTGATGAAGTGTTCATTGGTTCGTGCATGACCAACATCGGACACTTCCGCGCTGCGTCCAAATTGCTGGAAGGCAAGAGCGACATTCCTGTGCGCCTGTGGGTGGCACCGCCTACCAAAATGGACGCGCAAGAATTGTCCAATGAAGGACACTATGGCGTATTGGGTCGTGCAGGCGCGCGCATGGAAATGCCCGGTTGCTCGCTGTGTATGGGTAACCAAGCGCAAGTTCGCGAAGGCTCAACCGTGATGTCCACTTCAACGCGCAACTTCCCCAACCGTTTGGGCAAAAACACCAATGTGTTCTTGGGTTCGGCTGAATTGGCGGCAATTTGCTCCAAATTGGGCAAAATCCCAACTGTGGAAGAATACCAAGCCAACATCGGCATCATCAACGAAAACGGCGACAAAATCTACCGCTACATGAATTTCAATGAAATTCCTGAATACAATGATGTGGCGGCAAAAGTGAATGTGGCTTAATCGTTTGATGACATAAATCTAGGCTGCCTGAAAATATTTTCAGGCAGCCTTTTGTGTGTCTAAGTTAAAATACAGAAAATACAGAAGTTGTTATACAGTCGTTTTAAATTAACACAAACAAGGTGACAACACTTTTATGTACCTACACCCATGAAATAGACAATTACGGCATTAAACACGTTTTAAAACAACATGGTAATGCAAAAGCAGAAGAAAGTCGCGGTTAAGTTGCGGTTGTGCCTGATGACTTTATTTTGATTGCGGACATCATTCAAAATTATGACAAAGTAGAATATGCAGGCAAAATCAAAATCGGCAGAGATGCCATCAAATACATGAAACAATGTGATGATATTGTGTTTTACATTGAAGAAGTACACAGTGGTAAAAAAGGTAAGAAATTGGTCATGCAAACCATGTATAAGAGAAAGGGCAGCGTCTCGCACACGTCCGAAACGTTTTCTGAATAAAATCAGAATGCCAAGTGCTATGCACTGTTCCTTTATTCTACATTGCTTCAAATTTAAAAGCAATCAAATCATTTGGTTTTCAGGCAGCCTACACAGGAGTTCCCATTATGCCCATAGACCCCATGCAAGCCGCACGGCTGCACCGCGATTTACGCATCCAATCGCAGCGCAAACAGGCGCACCACGCGCAAATCGCCCACAACATTATGCCGCAGACCAATTTGACCCGAGCTGCTTATCCAACTGTTTTGCGTATGGTAATCGCGCCGATTGGTATGCGGTGGCGGCAATGAATGGCTTTTGTGATATTGTACACGGTGTGTGTTGTTGCTTTGTCCTGATTTAAATTTAATCCACCATAATTTTCAGGCAGCCTAAAACTTTTACCAAACGGTGGCAATGTTCAATACCGTCATTCCTGAATAGGCGCACTGCTGTCCAAAATCAATTTCAGCATCGCAACATTTTGATATTCAGTAACGTATCTTCTCCCTTGTCTGGCGGGAAGGGATTAGTGAGGGTGGTTCTTTGGATTTCCTCAACCCTCTCCAGAGTAAGTTACTGAAAATTTTTAAATTTGATTTTGGACGGTAGTACGCCTACGAGAAATGACAATAATGGCGGTTTTGAAAAATTTTCAGTTGGTTTTCGTTTCACATTTGATTTTTTTTATGAAATTCAATTAAAGGTTTGGCAAAGGGAGTCCATTTTACTGCGGGTAAGCCACTCATTTTTAATCTGGAGTTTGTCCAAGTATTGCAAGTTTGTGCCAAATGATAATGTCCATTGGCTTCATAAAATGCATCATGATTGGCGTAATGTGCGTTGGGAATGGCTTGAACTGTACCTTTTTCAGACAACTTGAAACTGGGTAAAATGGCATGAACCAATTTTTGATATTCGTCTGGGCTTACCATAATTTTGGCAATATTTTCATTGGTTCCAATTTCTTGAAAATAATAGCTAATGTGTAATGCTGTTTGGTTTAAGCCTGTAATTGCATAAAATGCGGTACTGAATTTTAAATCTGCCCAAGTTGGGGTATCCAAATAGAAACCACGATCTCCCCAACCAATGGCGACATATTTAGGTGTTTGTTCTTGCCCCATTTGGGTATCTTTGGGATTGATGATGTGATGCCAATTAAATACTTGGTTGCTCATGGGCATGGCAATGTCGGTGTGTACGCCATTGCTGATGATGAAAATAGGTATGTTTCGGACGGCGTTTGGGTCTCGTGCTGTATTGTGTGGCATTTTGCCTAAATAATAGGCGGATAATAAATAAACCACAATTGAGCTTAATAATCCGACTAATAGACCTAAAAAAGACAAAATGATTTTTTTCATTGCTTATTCAATCCACAAAAAGGTTGCCTGAAAGCTTTGTTGCTTTCAGGCAACCTGATTGGCTTACATTACAAATCCAACAACAAACGAGCTGGGTCTTCCAACAATTCTTTGATTGTTACCAAAGTCAGCACCGCTTCACGACCGTCAATAATGCGGTGGTCGTAAGACAATGCCAAGTACATCATCGGACGAATCACGATTTCGCCATTTTCCACAACGGCACGTTCTTTGGTTGCGTGCATGCCCAAAATCGCAGATTGTGGTGGGTTGATGATGGGCGTAGACATCATAGAACCGAACGTGCCGCCATTAGTAATGGAGAATGTACCGCCAGTCAAATCTTCAATGGCGATTTTGCCGTCTTTGGCTTTAACCGCATAATCCACAATGGCTTTTTCAATGTCGGCAATGCTCATTTGGTCGGCATCGCGCAAGATTGGCACAACCAAACCGCGTGGGCTGCCCACCGCAATACCGATGTCAAAGTAGCCATGGTAAACAATGTCGTTGCCGTCCACAGACGCATTCACAACAGGGAATTTTTTCAATGCGGCTACCGCAGCCTTAACAAAGAAAGACATAAAGCCCAATTTCACGCCATGTTCTTTTTCAAACTTGTCTTTGTATTTGGCGCGTAAATCCATCACGGGTTTCATGTTCACTTCGTTGAACGTGGTCAAAATCGCGTTTTCTGCTTGCGATTGTAACAAACGTTCTGCCACGCGTGCGCGTAAACGGCTCATGGGTACGCGTTGCTCGGGGCGTGCACCTTGTGGTATAGCGACAGCAGATGCAGTTGCTTTTGGGTTTGCTTGGGATTTTTGTACATCTTCTTTTAGCACGCGACCATCACGACCAGAACCTTGAATGCTGTTCACATCAACGCCTTTTTCAGCAGCCAATTTTGCCGCAGCAGGCATGGCAACACCTGCTTGGGCATTGGAAACAGGCGCAGCTTCAGTAGTCGTGGCTGCCTGAACGGCAGGCTCAACAGCAGTTGTTGCACCAGTTTGTGCTTCGGTGTCAATTTTTGCCAACAATTGTTGCGTGGTAACGGTTTCGCCGTCTTGTACGATAATTTCCACCAATACGCCAGCCTGTGGTGCGGGTACATCCAGTACCACTTTGTCGGTTTCAATGTCTACCAAGATTTCATCACGGGCTACACTTTCGCCTACTTTCTTTTTCCAAGAAAGCAGGGTGCCTTCGGTAATGCTTTCGGCGAATACGGGTACGTTTACTTCTACAATCATTTTTATCTCCAAATGGGTACAGATAAAGGCTGCCTGAAACTTTCAGGCAGCCTGAAAGTGATTAATTGAAATTCAATGTGTCTTCCACCAACTGTTTCAGTTGGGCATTGTGTTTGCTGGCATAACCCACCGCAGGCGATGCACTGGCAGGACGACCTGCGTACAACACTTGCTGGTTGCCTGTTGCCAAGCGTTCCAAACGATGACGGGTTTGATACCACGCGCCTTGATTTTTGGGTTCTTCTTGAGCCCACACGATTTCTTGTGCATTGGGGTATTTGGCTAATTCGGCTTCAACTTCGGCGTAAGGGAATGGGTACAACTGTTCTACGCGCACGATTGCTACATCGTTTTCCAGACCGCGTTCTTCACGACCTTTGGCGATGTCGTAATACACTTGACCTGCACACAATACTACGCGTTTTACGCTACTGTTGTTGGCGCGGTTGGCGGTGTCGCCAATTACAGGGCGGAATGTTGTGCCTTCCAAGAAATCGCTCAATGGGCTGGTTGCGTCTTTGAAACGCAACAGGCGTTTGGACATGAAAATGACCAATGGGCGGCGCATAGAACGTAGTGTTTGGCGGCGCAAAATGTGGAATATTTGCGATGCTTCCGATGGCATGATGATTTGCATATTGTGTTCGGAACACAGTTGCAGCCAGCGTTCTAAACGAGCAGATGAATGCTCGGGACCTTGACCATCATAGCCGTGTGGCAAAATCGTGGTTAAGCCGCACAAACGACCCCACTTGGTTTCGCCAGATGATAAGAATTGGTCAATCACCACTTGTGCGCCATTGGCAAAGTCGCCAAATTGGGCTTCCCAAATGGTCAGTTGTTCGGGAGCAGAACAGGCATAGCCATATTCATAAGCCATAACCGCTTCTTCATTCAAAATAGAATCAATCACGGTAAACGGTGCTTGGTTCTCTGCCATGTGTTGCAATGGTATGTAGATGCCTGTTTCATGGGTTTGACGGTTGGTATCGTGCAACACAGCGTGGCGGTGTGAGAATGTGCCACGCCCTGAGTCCTCACCTGAAATGCGAACACCTGTGCCGTTGGTTACCATGCTGGCGTAAGCCAAAGTTTCCGCCATGCCCCAGTCCATGTTTTGCTCGCCCGCTGCCATTTCTTTGCGCTGTTGAATCACGCGCTTGGCGGTGTTGTGTAAACCAAAACCTTCGGGTGATTGCGTGAATTTTTCAGCCAGCCGTGCAATGTCTGCTGCTGGCAAACCGCTTTCCACGTTTTCGCGCCAATCTTGACCTTGATATTTAGACCAATCTACACGATGTTTGCTTTCATAGTCGGTTAAGCGTGTTTGTTCAACGTGTTCACCTTTGTCTAAAGCATCGCGATAGGCCTGTACCAAGCCATCGGCTTCGCTTGTGCTGATTGTGCCTTCTTTAACTAATTTTTCAGCATACAAGGCACGTGTGCCAGGATGTTGGGCAACGGCACGGTACATCAATGGTTGGGTTAAAGTAGGGTCGTCCCCTTCGTTGTGTCCCAATTTGCGGAAGCACACCAAATCAATTACCACATCTTTTTGGAATTGTTTGCGGTAGTCCAAAGCTGCCTGAACCACATAGCACACGGCTTCGGGGTCATCGCCGTTCACATGGAAAATGGGGGCATCTACCATTTTGGCGATGTCGGTACAATACACGGTAGAGCGTGTGTCGCGGGTATCGGATGTGGTGAAGCCAATTTGGTTGTTGATGACCATGTGGATTGTGCCGCCAGTCGTGTAACCGCGCGTGCGAGACATATTGAAAGTTGCTTGGTTCACGCCCAAGCCGATGAATGCGCTGTCGCCGTGAATCAATACAGGTAAAACCTGTTTGACACCATCGGTTCCACGGCGACCTTGTTTGGCACGCGCAGAACCTTCTACTACGGGATTCACAATTTCCAAATGCGATGGGTTAAACGCTAATGTAACGTGCATGGCACCGTAAGGTGTGGCAATGTCAGATGAAAAACCATTGTGGTATTTCACATCGCCGCTTGGGAATTTTACTTCGGCACGACCTTCAAATTCGGCAAACAAATCGCCAGGTTTTTTGCCCAAAGTATTGACCAAAACATTTAGGCGACCACGGTGCGCCATGCCGATGATGATTTCTTCTACACCATCTTTACCTGCGTTTTGTACCAAATAATTCAAGCCTGCAATCGCGCTCTCACCGCCTTCTACTGAGAAGCGTTTTTGTCCCACATATTTGGTATGCAAATAGCGTTCCAGTGTTTCGGCTGCGGTAACTTGTTTTAAAATATCACGTTTTTGTTCTTTATTGAATTTGGGCGTGGACAAATCACGTTCAAAATGATTGCGAATCCACAAACGTTCTTCGCGGTTATTGATGTGCATGTATTCCACACCAATGTGTCCACAATAAGTTTGTTTCAATTTGGCGATGATTTCAGAAAGCGGTAATTTGTTGCTGTCGTCAATCGCGAAATCGCCTGCACCCAAACCGAATTTCACAGCCATATCGGCATCGGTTAAACCATGTTCTGTGGGGGAAAGCCCTTCAATATGTTGCGGCTGTTTTAAACCTAAAGGATCTAATTTTGCTGCATGTGCGCCTTGAATGCGGTAGGCGGTAATCAGATGCAAAACCGCAATTTGTTTTTGCAATAATGCCTCATCAAGGTTGCCTGAAACAGCTTGGCTGCGATGTTGTTTGGCTAAATTAGCAAACGATTCTTGAATGGGACCGTGTGCTACATCTTTTTCAACTGCACCAGGTTGCGCTGCCAAATCTTGAAAATAAGTTTGCCAAACTGGCTCTACTGAATCGGGGCTATGTAGAAATTGTTCATATAATTCCTCGATATAAGGAGCGTTTGAACCGAACAAATAAGAGAAATTCAGTTTTTCATCCATCATGGCTGTGCCTTTTGTGTTGGAATACATTGTGGAAAAACCGCAACGGCTGTTTTAGTGCAGGCTGCGGCGCAATCAGTATTTATTTTACTCCCTATCTTGCCACTTGATAAGTGGTAAAACGGCGTTTTTTGTGATACTTATTTGCCAAGCTTATCTCTGTGTGGTTTTCTTGAGGTGCAAAAGCAACACACAATATTCAGGCAGCCTATCTAACAAAAACACCATTTTTAACAAAACGTGTTATGATGCTGTGCTTTTGGTGCGATATATGTCCTAAAAAATAAGAAATCAAGATAAGGAAAAAGTTTATGGCAAAACTCAATGAACAAGATATTTTGAATTGGAATGGCTCGGAAGACGATTATATGAATGCGGATCATTTGGCATTTTTCCGTGAAGTTTTGGTAAAAATGCAAGATGAATTGATTGCGAATGCGTTTAACACCACTGAACAAATGCAAGAACACGAAGCAGCACCAGACCCAGCTGACCGTGCCTCACAAGAAGAAGAGTATGCATTGGAATTGCGTACGCGCGACCGTGAACGCAAGTTGTTGGCAAAAATTCAGGCTTCCATTCGTGATATTGATGAGGGCGACTATGGTTTTTGCCGTGATACGGGCGAACCGATTGGTTTGAAACGTTTACTGGTACGTCCAACTGCTACCTTATCGGTTGAGGCGCAAGAACGCCGTGAACGCATGAAAAAGCAGTTTGCGGATTAGAAAGTACAAAATGTATTTGTTATGGATATAGGCTGCCTGAAAAATCGTTAAAACGGTTTCAAGCAGCCTATATGTCTTTTATCCACTCAATATTTTATGGATTATGTCTGTTAATCATTACGAAAATTTTCCCGTAGGTTCTGTTTTACTGCCACGTCGTTTGCGTAAACCCATACATGCGGTTTATGCTTTTGCACGTACTGCAGATGACATTGCGGATGAGGGACAGGACGATAGTGAAAGCCGTTTGACAAAATTAGGCTGCCTGAAAGCAGAATTGGATTTGCTTGCAGCAGGGGCAATGCCACAAACACCCTTGATACAACGTTTGCAGCATGAAGCAATTGTTCCATTTGGTCTGCCATTGCAGCCATTTTACGATTTATTGGACGCATTTTCACAAGATGTGGTTAAAACACGTTACCAAAATTTTGGCGAATTGGTAGATTATGCACGGCGTTCTGCCAATCCCATTGGGCGCATTTTACTGCATTTGTATGGTGAAACCGATGAGCGCAGTTTGGCGCAAAGTGATGGCATTTGTACTGCATTGCAACTGATTAATTTTTGGCAAGATGTGGCGATTGATTGGCAGAAAAATCGTGTGTATTTACCGCAAGACGACATGGCAAAATTTGGTGTGAATGAAGCGCAAATCGCAGCAGGGCAAGCCGATTCGGCATTCCAAAAATTATTGGCTTATGAATGCGATAAAGCACATAAAATGCTCAAAGCAGGCTCGCCATTGGCAAAAACGTTAAAAGGGCGGATTGGATTTGAATTGCGCTTGATTGTATTAGGTGGGCAACGAATTTTGCAAAAAATCGCGGAAAACCAATATGATGTGTTTCAGAAACGCCCTGTTTTAACTTGGCAAGATTGGTTATTGATGATAAAGCGAGCGTGGCAAAAGCAATAGTAGTTTTAATGATACACTTTGTAAGTTAATGAACAACAGGCTGCCTGAAAATGTGAGCACATTTTCAGGCAGCTTACTTACAATATCACATAGAACTTTAACTTTAATTTGGATTATTTGGCGTGTATTGGGGTTAAAATGGCAGATTATGTAATAATTCACAATTAAAATTGTAAATATTTGTTAATTTAATACAAACAGGAATAGTTTGCATTTATCATTATGTCCTATGAAAAATAACCGCATTCTCACGCCTGCTACGATTGCTGTGGTAACACTTATCCACATCGGTTTGATTGCCGCTGCTTGGAAAAGTACTACCGAGCCCGAGCCAGCGACCATTGATAACTTAACCTTTGTGGATTTGGGGTCTATCATGGGCGATGACCAGCCTATGGCAGATGGTGCGCCTGCGCCTATGGAAACTGCGCCACCACCACCTACGCCTGAACCGCCTAAACCTAAAGAAAAAGAACCTGAACCGAAAAAGCCTGATCCTGTGAAACCCAAAGTTCATGTTGTGGAACGCGATGATCGCCCTGCGGATATTGTGAAACCCAAAGAATCTGAGCCAAAACCTGACCTCATTAAACCAAAAGAACCTGAACCCATTAAGCCAGCTGAAACACCTTTAAAACCCACTAATACGCCAACGGTTTCTTCACAAACCAATCCGCAAAATCGTTCACCTAATGGTGTGGCAGGTGGAGGCGGTGGCACAGACCCAAACAGTTTGCGTCCAGGCAATCCCGCAAGTGACAATAAAGGTGGTACAGGCATGGGACCCAAAGGCGATAATGACCGTCCTGTTGATGCCAATGCCATTCACGAAGCAGGGACAATGACCATTCCCATTCCCCCTTATCCGACCAGTGCGCGTGAAAACGATGAACAGGGTTTGGTGCGTGTGGAAGTGATTGTGGAACCTGATGGTAGTATTTCATCAGCCAAAGTAGTGAAAAGCAGTGGTTCACGCGCATTGGACAATGCAGCTTTAAGGGCAGTTCGTGCCACGCGTGGTACACCCAAGAAAATCAATGGTGTATCGGTTCGGTCGCGTTTTATTGCACCGTTTAACTTTAAACTGGATTGAGCAGAGGCCAATAGCACATTTTCAGGCAGTCTGAAACCATTTTTAATATCAAACTTACGGAAAAATCATGAATTTAGGATTAGTATTTCAACACGGCGATGCCGTACTTATTGGTGTATTTTTGATTTTGATTTTGATGAGTATTGCTACATGGGTCATCATCGTTTTACGTTTTGTACAATACTGTTCAGCACGTAAAGCCAATCGCATCGCCAGCGAAGCCATTTGGGCGGCTAAATCTATCGCAGCTGCTGAACAAGCTGCCAAGCAAAACCCTTCGCCTATCAGCGAATTGGCATTAGACGGTATGGCAGCACGTCATCGTTTTATCCATGCCAAAGAAAACATGCTTTCAGCCAACTTACCCAAAAATGCTTATATTGAACGTGAAATGCGCCACAGCATGGGTAAAATCCAAAGCCGTTTTGAAGGTGGTATGGTGGTTTTGGCGACCATTGGCTCAACCGCACCATTTATCGGCTTGTTGGGTACGGTTTGGGGAATTTATCGTGCGTTGGCAAACATCAGCACCTCGGGTCAGATGAGTATTGCCGCCGTAGCAGGTCCAATCGGTGAAGCATTGGTGGCAACCGCGATTGGTTTATTTGCAGCGATTCCTGCGGTTTTGGCGTACAACTGTTTTATGCGTGGCAACAAAACCATTGCACGCGAATTGCACAATTTTGGACATGATTTACACGTTCAACTGATTAACACCCAAGAGAAGGAATAAATCATGGCTTTTAATTCCATGAACGATGGCGATGATGCGCCTATGAGCGACATCAATGTAACGCCTTTGGTGGACGTGATGCTGGTGTTATTGATTGTATTCATGATTACCATGCCTGTTTTAACCCACTCAATTCAAATTAATTTACCTGTGGCAAGTGAAAATACCAAGCCAGAACAAATTAATAAGGATTTGAAACCTTTAGAAATTGCTGTGGACACCGATGGTAAATACACCATTGGTGCAGATTCAGCCAATAAAGTGGATTTGCTGGCGGTAAAAACTGAATTGGCACGCATTGCAGCAGAAAATCCCGATACCATTATCGCCATTGATGCAGATGAAAAAACAGCTTACGATAATGTATTGAAATTACTGGAAGCGGCAAAAGAAGCCAAATTAACCAAAGTAGGTTTCCGTATGGAAGTTAAAAATGCCCCATTGGCACAATAACTTGAATTTATTCAATTTAAATCAGGATAAGGTAACGGCAACCGCCGTGCACAATCCAGTACATAAGGTATTTGGCAACGCTGTATTGGTTTAAATGGAATTCACCATATCTTCAACTTAAAGGCTGCCTGAAATATTTCAGGCAGCCTTTAACTCTTTGTAAAAACTAAAAAAATCCGCTCAATTATATACGCAGAATTGAAATGTACTACTGTACACGACAGACGTTGTCGTCTTAATACTGCTTTTTCACTTCTACGATTACAGCAGATTGACCATATAATCCAAGATGCCGTAACCTCAAAGCCATTGTTACAAAGGTTTCAGCCTATAAGCTAAATTCATTTATAATCACACATTTTCTGTTTTCAGGCTGTCATCATGACCGAATTCATCACACTCGCACCACGCCAATTAAAAGCGCACAACACCGTTGCCCTGTTGGGGTCAAAAAGCATCAGCAACCGCACTTTGCTGCTTGCCGCTTTGTCGGACAACGAATGCGAAATCCGCTCGCTGCTCAAATCGGACGACACCGACCGAATGCTGGAAGCCCTTGAAAAATTGGGCGTTCCCATGCAAACCACCGATTCAGGCAGCCTGAAATTGGTCGGGCAGTCGGGCAAATTTCCGAATAAGCAAGCCGATTTGTTTTTGGGCAACGCTGGCACGGCATTCCGCCCTTTAACGGGCGCGTTGGCGATTTTAGGCGGCGATTACCATTTGCACGGCGTGCCGCGCATGCACGAGCGTCCGATTGGCGATTTGGTGGACGCACTTCGTATTGCAGGGGCGAATGTGGCTTATTTGGGCAATGAGGGCTATCCACCTTTGCAAATTCATGATTTTGTTGATAAAAAAGTACACCAAATCCCCATTAAGGGCAATGTGTCCAGCCAATTTCTCACTGCGCTGTTGATGGCGCTGCCGCTCACGGGCAAGGCGTGGGAAATTGTGGTGCAGGGTGAACTCATCTCCAAACCTTATATTGATATTACCTTGAATTTAATGAAACAATTTGGTGTGAATGTGGAAAATCAAGATTATCACATTTTCAGGCTGCCTGAAAACGCGAAATACCACGCGCCCCAAATCGTGAATGTGGAAGGCGATGCGTCCAGCGCGAGCTATTTTTTGGCGGCAGGTTTGCTTTCAGGCAGCCCCGTTCGCGTTACAGGTTTGGGCAAAAACGCGATTCAGGGCGATGTGGCGTTTGCACACGAATTGGAAAAAATCGGTGCAACCGTGTTGTGGGGCGATGATTTTATTGAAGTTTCACGCGCGCCAGAGCAAAAAATCCAGCCCTTTGATTTGGACGCGAACCACATTCCAGACGCGGCAATGACGTTGGCGGTGGTGGCATTGGCAACGGGAGGCAAGTGCAGCATTCGCAATATTGAATCGTGGCGCGTGAAAGAAACCGACCGCATCGCGGCAATGGCAACCGAATTGCGAAAAGTGGGTGCAGAAGTGATTGAAGAACAAGACGCAATCCACATCACACCGCCCACACAACTCATTGATAATGCAGAAATTGATACTTATGACGACCACCGCATGGCGATGTGTTTTTCGCTGGTGTCGCTGCTGGGCGTGGGCGTGCAAATCAACGACCCCAAATGCACACACAAAACCTTTCCCACTTATTTTGAAGTGTTCAACGGTTTGAGTGCGTGAAAACGGTTTCAGGTAGCGTTTGAAACCACTGGATTTGTCGGATATCGGTATACGACCTACGCGGTGTTCAATTGGGGAACTTGATAGGTCTGCACCCTAACTTTCTCCGCCAGCATAAAGAGAACAGGTTTCAGGCTGCCTGAAAAAAGTGAGCAAAAATGGAACACAAATCATTGGAAAAGTGAATTGCCAGTTGATTTGTGTTCTTGTGTTTTGGGTGGTGTGAGAACCCAAAAGACCAAGCAAGCCAGAACCATTAACAGTAAGGTTAAAATCAGGGCTTTGTGGTAATTGAGTGTACCAACTCGTCCCAAGTAGCGGTAAATTAAGGTGCTTAATGTTGTCCATTCTGGGCGAGAGAGAAAGAGTGAAGCAGCAAATTCGCCGATGCAGGCAGCAGCAGTAAATGCCAAGCCACGCCGTAAAGCAGGCAGAAGCAAGGGGAAATAAACCAAGTAGGCTGCCTGAAAGGGGCTGGCACCCATAAGGCGTGTGGCGTACATGATGTTTTCAGGCAGGCTATCCCATTTGGCTAAAACATATTGGGTAACAAAGGGATAGGCAAGTAGGGCATAAATGGCAATCAGCATGGGTAGGGTGGCTGCCCATTGGGGATAGAGCAGCAAAATGCCGAAAGCCAAACAAACGGGGGAAACCATAAAAGGCAGAAAAGTGAGCGCGCGTATCATGGCGGAATATCGGGCAGCGGTGGCGTGTGCCATGCCTAAAATGGCAGATAAGAATATGGCAGAAGCGGAAAATTGTAGGGTGTTCCATAGGGCGGATAGGGTGTCTTTGTCCCATAACACCGACCAAGCTGCGTGGTCTGAACGCAGGACTTGTGTGAAAATTGCCAATAAGGGCAAGCCGCAACAAAACAGTAATAGGGATAGTGTTAAAACTGGTAAGGCATATAGGCTGCCTGAAACTTTTTGGGGTGGTATGGATTGAATTGGGGCGGTTAGCGTGCGTTTGCCAATCAGGGCGTACAGTATGCCTGCAATGGCGGTTGCGCTTAAAATCAAACATACCAAAACGGCAGCGCGTGCCATGTCTAATTCGTGGGCAATAAGTTGATAGACTTCCACTTCTGCGGTGGCGTAATTGCGTCCGCCTAGTAGTAAAGCCAAGCCAAAACCTGAAAAACAGTAGAGAAAAACCAAACATGCGCTGCCTGAAAGCCATGTACGCACAATGGGTAATTCAATGTGCCAGAAATTTTGCCATGCGTTTGCGCCCAGCGTACGTGCGGCGTACAGGCGGCTGGCTGGAACTTGGCAAAAACCTTGATAGGCTGCCAATACCGCCACAGGCAAATTGAAAAACACATTGCCATACAGTAATAAATAGGGCGTGTCTTGCCAACCCTGCCACAGTACGCCACGATGTCCAAATAATGCCAATACCCCCATGCCTGCAACCAAAGTAGGCATAATGAAAGGCAGCATCAGCAGGCGTAAGATGAGTTGTCGTCCGTGAAAATCCAAGCGTGCCAATGTCCATGCGGGCAACAAGGCCAAAAGGGTGGTCAATATGGCGGTTAAGGCTGCCTGAAATACTGTCCACACAAGGCGTTTGCGGTAGTAAGGTTCTTGCCATACTTCTTGCCATAGGGGGGCTGCATCATCGTAAAACAGCATGGCACACAATGGTGCCACAACCATCATGCCAAGAAAAAGGGCGGTTACAAGCAGGGATAAACGCGACATAGAGGTGGGAGTTTTTGTGTAATGGGGTTTTAGGCGGCTTTGAAATATGGTTGTTTGAAATTAACACAGATAAGGCGACAGCGACCGCCGTGTACACCTAGTATATTAAAGGAGTTGGCAATGCTGTATTATTTTAATTTCAAACAACTATAATGTGAACTGGGGATAAGAAAATTGAAAACACAATGAAAATAAATAATTTGTGTAAGGGGTTGTGTGCATCTGCCATTTTTTAGGCAGTCTGAAATCAATAATTACTAATCGCTGTGGTGGGTTCAAGCACACATTATGCGACAAATTTTTTAAAAAATAGTTAAATTTTTATCCCGAACTGGTATTAAATAAATAGGCTGCCTGAAAAATGGTGCGCGAATCAATTTGTGCCATCGTGTTCATCGTGGGTGGCGATTTCTTTCATCATGCTTTGATGACGTTCCAAAAATTCGCGTGTGCTGTCTTTGCCACGCAGTTGCAAAATGTAATTGCGCACGGCGGTTTCTACTAAAACCGCTAAATTGCGTCCTGCTGCAACGGGCAAGGTTACGGAGCGGATATTGACATTCAAAATACTGGCGGTTTCGGTACGTATGCTTAAACGGTCTAAACGTTTCATGTAGTCATCATCGGCTGCCACTAAGTGAATAATCAGTTTTAACTGTTTTTTGGGGCGAACGGCGGTTTCACCAAAAATATGGCGAATATTGAGTATGCCTAAACCTCGTACTTCTAAAAAATCACGCAATACAGGTGGACAACGTCCTTCCAATACTTCTGGTGCAGTACGAAACAGTTCAACCGCATCATCGGCAACCAAGCTGTGTCCACGCGAAACCAATTCCAAAGCCAATTCGCTTTTGCCCAAACCTGATGCACCTGTGAGCAATACGCCAATTTCAAATACATCGAGAAACACGCCGTGTTCTATAGTGGATACCGCCAAAATCCTTTGTAGGTAAATCCGTAATACGTCCATTAAATAGGGGCTTTCCAATTTGGACGTTAAAAGTGGTACATTGCGTGTATGGCAATAATCGCGCAATAAGTGAGGGACAGGTAAGTTGTTGGCAACAATCATCAAAGTAATCGGAAAATCAAAAAGCCCGTTCAAGCCAATGGGGACATCGGTTTGTTCGAGCTTTTTGATGTATGCCACTTCTGCTTCACCCAGCACTTGTACTTGATTGTGGTGAATGAAGTTCAAATGCCCCACCAAAGCAGGCATACGACGGTCGACCTCAATGCTGATTCGGTTATCGCCAGCAGCGGTGCCAGCTGCCCAAGACAGCTGCAATTTTTGTTGGTTGTCTTGATACAGGCGACGTACACTTACGCTGGGCATATTGTTCCTTTAAATTAAACCAATAATTGACACACTTCATGAGCATGTTGGCATTCGGATAAAGCGGTTCGCACAGTTTTGTCGGTAAAACGTTCAGCCAAATGGGCGAGTATTTCCAAATGTTCACCTGTTGAGGCTTCGGGAACAAGCAAAATGAAAACCAAGGAAACGGGCTTGCCGTCAGGTGCATCGAAATCCACCGCTTCTTTTAGGCGGATAAATGCCGAGATAGGGGCAACAACATCGGCATGACGACCATGTGGCATAGCGACACCATGACCCAAACCTGTTGTTCCTAAACGTTCACGAGCAAACAGGCAATCAAAAATTTCGTTTGCATTTAAACCATGTGTTTCATCGGCAAGCAAATGACCGATTTCTTCAAATAGTCGCTTTTTGCTGCTGATTTCCATATCCAAAACAATGTGTGAAAGAGGCAGAATTTCGCCAATGGATTTCATATTGGTGGGTCTTGTATCAAAAATGAAACGCGGATTTTAACGTTTACCGTGATTTCGCTCAATCGGAAAAATGGATTTTACATTTGCCTAAGGGGGCAGACAGCCAGAAACTTTTGGGGTCTGGATTTCATGTACATATTGATTTTATAATTAATTGATAAAAATAAAAATCTCTGCAAGCAAAAATGGGACAGATATGCAATCTGTCCCTGTGAAATGAGTTTGGGTAAGGTTCTGGTCTATTTAACATTAAACAGGCAGCCTGAAACAGTTTTGTAAGGCATTATTGATAAGTATCATCGCCAGTTTTACGCTCAATAAACTCAATTTTGTAGCCATCAGGGTCTTCCACAAAAGCGATGACGGTGCTACCGTGTTTCATCGGACCTGCTTCACGGGTAACTTTACCACCTTTGGTACGCACGGCATCACAGGCAGCTGCTGCGTTGTCCACCTCAATCGCAATGTGTCCATAAGCATTGCCTAAATCGTAAGTGTTGGTGTCCCAGTTGTGGGTCAATTCAATGACTGCGGTTTCACTTTCTTCGCCATAGCCCACAAAAGCTAAAGTAAAACGCCCATCGGGATAGTCTTTACGGCGCAAGAGTTTCATGCCCAAAACTTCGGTATAAAACGCCAGCGATTGTTCTAAATTGCCAACGCGCAACATGGTGTGCAATAAACGCATGGAGATGTTCCTTATTTAACGATATTTTTAGTGAAAAATTGATTGTATCACAGTTGAGTAATGCATTCAGTTTGCATACAATAAGCGGTTTACAAACCACAGGAATCCGCACCATGTCTCAATCCCAAATTCTCGGCACAGGCAGCTATTTGCCCGCTAACCGCGTTAGCAATGACGACTTGGCACAGCGCATTGATACTTCTGACGAATGGATTACTTCGCGTACAGGCATTAAAGCGCGTCATTTGGCTGCGGAACACGAAAAAACCAGCGATTTGGCTGTTGAAGCTGCACGCCGTGCTTTAAATGATGCAGGTGTAGATGCTCATGATATTGATTTGATTGTGGTTGCCACCACCACGCCTGATATGCAGTTTCCATCTGCCGCTACCATTGTGCAGCATAAATTGGGTATTGCAGGTTGTCCTGCTTTTGATGTGCAAGCTGTATGTGCGGGCTTTATGTATGCGCTGACAACTGCCAATGCCTATATTAAAAGCGGTATGGCAAACAAAGCTCTGGTGATTGGTGCGGATATTTTCAGTCGAATTTTGGATTGGGAAGACCGTGCTACTTGTGTGTTGTTTGGTGATGGTGCGGGTGCAGTAGTATTGGGTAAAGCCGAGCAAGGGGGCATCATACACAGCCGTTTACACGCTGATGGCGCACATTTGGATTTGCTTCAAGTACCAGCACAAATGAGTGAAGGAAAAATCTGCGGTTCACCTTTTGTGAAAATGGACGGTCAAGGGGTTTTTAAATTTGCCGTTAAACAGCTGGCTGCTGTTGCTGATGCGGTTTTGAAGGAATCAGGTACATCAGCCGACAACATTGATTGGTTGATTCCACATCAAGCCAATCGTCGCATTATTGAAGCCACTGCCAAACATTTGGGTTTGAGCATGGATAAAGTGATTTTAACGGTTGCGGAACATGCCAATACTTCTGCTGCTTCCATTCCATTGGCATTGGACACGGGCATTAAAGACGGTCGCATCAAACGCGGTCAGAAATTGTTGTTGGAAGGCATAGGCGGCGGTTTCGCTTGGGGTGCGGTTTTGGTTGAATATTGATGATTATTCTATTGTATGAGAAAGCTGCCTGAAATCTTTTCAGGCAGCTTTATTTCATGAGTGTGGTCACAGAATTGAAAAATTATAGTCGTTTCAAATACAAAGCGTACCACATTACCAACTACCTTATGTGTTAAATATACACGAACTGCTCTCGTTGCCGCTTTGTTTGTTTTATAGTAAATTAAAATAAGAAATCTACTTCGTTGCCTGCGCCCTTATGTACTATTTGTACACGGCGGGCGTGGTCGCCTTGCATCTTTCTTATTTTAATTCACTATAGTTGGAAACGACCATGACCATGCTACTGTTTGCAGCGACCACATTTGTTGGTTACTGGCTGCCTGAAAGCCTATGTTTCGCTGCCACCTACTGTTAAACCTGCATCAATGCGTAAGGTTGGTTGTCCTACGCCAACTGGCACGCTTTGTCCTTCTTTACCGCATACGCCGACTCCTGTGTCTAATGCTGTGTCGTTACCAATCATGGAAATGTGTTGCATCACTTCTGAACCGCTGCCAATAAGGGTTGCTCCTTTTACAGGATATTGTAGTTTGCCGTTTTCCACCCACCATGCTTCGCTGGCGGAAAACACGAATTTGCCGCTGGTAATGTCCACTTGCCCGCCACCAAAATTTATGGCGTAAATGCCTTTTTCTATGCTTTCAATGATTTCTTGTGCTTCGTGTGTGCCGTTTTCCATAAAGGTATTGGTCATGCGTGGCATCACTGCTGAGGCATAACTCTCACGCCGTCCATTGCCTGTAACGGGTACACCCATTAAACGGGCATTGGTTTCGTCTTGCATATAGCCAACCAATATACCATCTTCAATTAACACATTGCGTTGGGTTGGATTGCCTTCATCGTCAATGTTTAAAGAACCTCGTTTGTCGGCAATGTCGCCTTGGTCAATCACGGTAACGCCTTTGGCGGCAACGCGTTTGCCTATTTGACCGCTGAAAACGCTGGTTTGTTTGCGGTTGAAATCACCTTCTAAACCGTGTCCAACTGCTTCGTGCAATAAAACACCTGGCCAACCGTTACCCAAAACCACTGTCATTTCGCCTGCGGGTGCAGGGCGTGCTTCCAGATTGATGAGGGCTTGTTGCACCGCGTGTTGCACATATGCTTGGATTTGGGCATCGGTAAAGCAGCTTAAATCAAAACGTCCGCCACCGCCTGCGCTGCCTTGTTCACGGCGTTCGCCTTGTTGGGCAATCACAGTAACATTCAGACGCACCAATGGGCGAATGTCGGCAGCGTGGCGACCGTCTAAACGTGCAATATAAACCAAGTCGTGTTCACAGGTTAAGCCTGCCATCACTTGTACGATGCGTCGGTCAGCAGCGCGTGCCAAGGCTTCTACTTTGTGCAATAGGGCAATTTTTTCGCTGGAATTTAAAGTGTCTATGGGATTGAACGTGCCGTGTACGTTTTTGCCGTAAAAGGGTGTGGGTACACGAATAGGGTGCGAATTGCCTGCCGTACCAATGGCTTTAACGGTTTGAGCGGCGCGTTTGATGGCATCGGCACTTAAACTGTCGGCATAGGCAAAAGCGGTTTTGTCGCCTGATACGGCGCGTACACCTACGCCTTGGTCAATTTGGAAGCTGCCTGATTTAACCATGCCTTCGTCCAAATGCCAGCTTTCAAAAGCGGTGCGTTGACAATAAATATCTGCATAATCAATATGATGATTACCAATAATGGCAAGTGATTGTGCCAATTCATGTGCAGATAAATGGTTGGCATGTAACAGGTCTTGGGAAACAGTTTGGAAAATATGGGACATGGTAGTTGTGAAAAATGGGGGGCTGCCTGAAACCTGATGCGAGATGAATTGGGGGTTTTCAGGCAGCCTTGAAATAAAAAAAATCAATGATGTTGGATTATAACGGAAAAAGTGGGGTTCGCCTGTTTGGTAGGTTTAGGCTATGGCATTTATTGTACACTGTTGTGCAGCAGTGGATTGTGTCCAGAGTGGTTTTGTGCTTCGGCATAAGTGGGCAATTCGGTATGTTCAGGCAGCATTTCATGTAGCAGGCGAATGTGTTCTACTTGGCAATCGCTCATCAAATCCAGAAAGTTTTGCACAATCATGGCAATGTTGTCGCGTGGCGAAAGTGTCCAAGTGAAAACTTGGTTCTGTAAGCCATAGGCGTTTTCGGTGGCATTGAAGCCAAATAGCAATTTGCTGCTTTCTTGCGCTGCGATGACTACGCCAACACGTGGGCTTTGTAAGCGTACTGCGCGTATGGCATTGGTGGCAAACACGTCCAAAGCCATACGCAAACGCATTTGACCCGCATCGGCTAATGCGTGAATGGGGTTATTGGGATTGAGTGGGTTGGTAAACAGGGTTAGCCCTTTTTGTGCCAGATGCTGTTGCCAAATTTGCATGAGTGGCAGGGCAGCTTCGCGCAAGTTTACGCCTAATGCTGCCTGAATGTTGTGTTTACCGTAACCCAGTGCATAAGCAGCGTGTACTGATTGGTCTTGGGGAATGTGAAGTGGTCGTGTGGGCAATTTGGCTGCAAATGCTTCGGCAGCTTCAAAGGATTGTTTGGCGGCGAACCAGTTTTCGGCTTTGATTTGGGCGAAATCATCGGCACGCAAGAGTTGAGGCAGCCATTGGGCGTGTGTTAATGGGCGTTGAGCAGGATAATTGGCAAGACAGGCAGCCAGTTCTGCACAGGGGCTGAAGGTGTTCAGTTCAGCTGCTTGCTTACTGCCTGCAACAATGATAACAGGTAAGGCAAACCATTGAACTTCATCATCATTTTTTGCGTTTAATACATCAGCTACGCTGTCCATTAATACCGCATAAATGTCTGCTGATGCTGCCATGCTCATGGCAACCGATAAGCTTAAAACGTGTTTTTGTGCCAACATTTCTGTAATGCGTGCGTGTAAATTTTCACGCGCCAATTTGCTTTGTGCGCCTGATGTGGCTTGGGCGATTTGGCTGGCATACAGCAGCAGTTCGTTTTTAATGGGGTCAGTGGGATAGGGGCGTGGGTCGGGTAGGGGGGTAAACATGGTGTTCCTTCAATTTAGATTGGGTAAAAGCTTATTTTTGATTTAAACGGCTTGTCGCACGCTGTGCTGCTTGGCTATTGGGATAAAGGCGCAAAAGCATACGCCAAGTATTACGTGCGATGTCTTGTTGTTGAATGCGCCATTGACAATTGCCGACATGGTACAGTGCATCGGCGGCTTGTGTGTGTGGGGCGTATCTTTGGGCGTAGCGTTGCCCAATTTGAATTACGGATTGGCAGTTGTTCAGCTGTACATGACTTTGCAACAATAAATACATACTTTGGCGGTCGGTTTCTGTGCCTGAACCGCCGTCATCTGTGCTGCGAAGTAAGGCTAGGATTTCATGGTAGCGTTGTTGGCGATACAGGCGTTGTGCTTGTTGTAAGCGTTGTTGTTCAGTAGGTGTGGATTGGATATGATTTTGAATTTTATGATTTTTATATGGTTTTGATTGTGTGTTGTTGTGTTTGTGTTCTAATTGTTGAATGCGTGTTTGTAATTTGTGTATCTGTTCTTCTAATTGATGAACGTGTGAAGACAGTTGTTCAAATTGATTGGGTAAGTCGGTTTCGGGATAGGGCAGAGAGGTGGTTTGTGGCTTATGGGGTGTTTCAGGCAGCCTGATGTGTGGTGCAGCACAAGCGGTGAGCAGTAAAATGGGTAAAACAATGAAGTGATTGAAATTCATGGCAAAGTATTCACGTTTTAGGCTGCCTGAAAAGACGGGCAATTATGGGTTGTTGGCGTGTCTAAAAGTAAGGGTTATGAAATGGGCATTATTTTTTGAGTAATAAAGTTAAACCATCGCCCAAAGGCAAAGTCAGCGGTACAATGCGTGGGTCATGCGGTAAACTGGCATTGAATTTTTGCAATATGGCATGTGAGAGTGGTGTGTTTTCCAGTTGGGTTTCTGTGATGCGACCGCCCAATAATATGTTGTCTATGGCAATGATGCCACCATGACGCACCAGTTTCAGGCAGCGTTCGTAATAATGCGGTGTGGGAGGTTTATCGGCATCAATGAATGCCATATCAAAAGTATTACTTTGACCGTTTGCCAACATTTCGTCTAGCGTAATTAGGGCAGGTTGCAAATGTAAAGTGATTTTGTGTGCCACATTGGCTTGTTGCCAGTTTTGTTGTGCGATGTTGGTAAAACTGATATTGATGTCGCAACAATGTAAGCGCGCGTTTTCAGGCAGCGCAAGTGCTATTGCGGTACTGCTGTAACCTGTGAATACGCCGATTTCTAAGTAGTTTTGCACATTGATGAGCCGTGCCAACCAAGTGAGTAAGGCAGCTTGTTCAGGGGCAATCGCCATTTTGCCTAAACGGTGTGCTGCGGTTTGCGTGCGAATTTGCGTTAAAACAGGGTGTTCAGCTTCGCTGATTTGACGCAAATAATGGCTTAATTCAGGTGTAAAAACGGTGGGGCGTGTAGACATAGGTAAAACCTGTATCCATTGTTTGAATAGGTATTTTTTATTTATTAATCATGCACTTACTGTTTTTTATTTACATGATTTTGTGATGGAAAATCCATTGTTATAGTGGATTCAATTTAAATCAGGACAAGGAGGGCGATAGCGACCGTCGTGTGTACCTAGTACATCAGGGGTTGGCAACGCTGTACTGGTTTAAATTGAATTTACTATCAGTTGATGAACACAGATTTTTCAGGCTGCCTGAAAGGCAAATGGGTTCAATCAGTTTGGTAAGTATAGGGTTTTTTGGGCAATTTGGCTGCTTCAAAGTTGGCTTGTTCTTCGGGGTTGAGGGTTACGTCCCACAATAAACCGCGATTTTTTAAACGTTGTTCGGCTTCTTCTGGGTGTTGTGCCAAATAGTCGTTTAAAAATTGGGTGGTGTCGGATTGGTAGTTGTACATATTGTTTCCTTTTTATCAATGATTGGTTTTGTGTTGCGCATCATTAGATTCTCTGTGAGAACCGATGATGCGACAGACCCAAATTCCTGTTTCATAAAGTAAAATCATGGGTATGGCAAGCATTACTTGCGATAAAACGTCAGGTGGTGTTACCACAGCGGCAATCACAAACGCTGCCACAATCACATAAGGGCGAGCTGCCACCAGTTGTGTACTGGAAATGACACCCATACGGTGCAATAAAACCACCGCTACGGGAATTTCAAAAGTCATTCCAAAGGCGATGAACATACCCAAGATAAATGACAGGTATTTATCTATATCGGTGGCCATTGCTACGCCTTCTGGCGTCATGCCTGCAAAAAATTGGAAGACCAATGGGAAAACCAAAAAATAGCAAAATGCCATACCTGTGGCAAACAGCAGGAGACTGGACGCAATTAAAGGCAAAATCAGCCTTTTTTCATTTTGGTAGAGTGCAGGCGCAACAAATGCCCAAATTTGGTATAAGGTATTGGGCAAAGAAACCAAAAAAGCAAGCATCAAAGCCACTTTAATGGGCACAAAGAAAGGCGCAACCACATCTGTGGCAATCATGGTGCTGTTTTCAGGCAGCACAGCCATTAAGGGTTGGGCAATAAAGGCATACAGCTCTTGTGCGAAAGGTACGGTAAACAATAAACACAGTACCATGCCAAATAGCGACCAGACCAGTCGGCGACGCAATTCCAGCAAATGTTCCATTAAGGGTTGTGCTTCTTGGGCGATGGTTTTATTTACCCTATTCATCGGCGATTCCTTAATTTTGGCTTGGGGCGATGACGTGGGCGCATATCGCGTTTGCGTGATAAGGCTTGCTGACGCAATGATTTTCTGGGCAGACCATTGATTTGAGCAAAATGATGTGGGCTGCCTGAAAAATCATGTGTTGTATTGTTTGTGTCTATACCAAAATCAGCTGGGGTTCTTTGTTCAGGTAGCCTGTCCCAAGCAGGGCGAGCTAAATTGTGTAAACCATTGTGTACTTCCCAAGTGGCATCTTGTATTTCGTTTTGGATTTGGCGCAATTCATTTAACTCAGTTTGTGTGCTGAATTCTGCTTTAATATTGGCTGCCAAAGTTTGCATTTTGCCAAGCCATAAACCAATCGTTCTGGCTGCTTTGGGCAGACGTTCGGGACCCAATACAATCAATGCCACTGTGCTTGCCAACAGCATTTCGGTAAAACTGAAATCAAACATATTCAATCATCACAAATCAAATTTAGGTTGTGCTGTTTCAGGCAGCTTTATCGTGGTCATTGCGATGTTCAATGATGTTGTTATCTTTGTTTTGTGTATGGGTTTCTTCTGGTGTGCCGTTATTTAAACCCTCTTTAAAATCATGAACCGCACTGCCTAAATCCTTGCCAATATTGCGTAATTTCTTGGTACCAAATACCAATACCACAATCAATAATACGACCAACCAATGCCAAATTGAAGTTAAACCCATGATGCTTCCTTGTCTGATAATTGTATTTGTTTATGCTGCCTGAAAATCAAGCAGGTCTGCCCATAATGTGAATGTGTAAATGGAATACTTCTTGTCCACCGCCTTTACCTGTGTTGATTTGGGTTTTGAAGCCATTGTTTAAACCATTGGCTTGGGCAATTTGTGGAACTTTAAACATCATGCGACCCAATAGTGCTTCATGCTTCGCCTGTGCGTGTGCCAATGAATCAAAATGCACTTTGGGAATCAGTAACAGATGAACAGGTGCTGCGGGGTTGATGTCTTTAAAACACAACATTTCATCATCTTCATAAACCACGCTGGCTGGAATGTGTTTCTCAATAATTTGACAAAAAATGCAATCGCTCATATTTCTACCTATTATTCAAAAATGCTTTCAGGCAGCATGGAAAACCAAAATAGGCTGCCTGAAAGTGATATTTTATGCGGAACGCGCTGCTTTTTCCAGCAAACCTGATAGACCTTGTCGGCGTGCCAATTCATTTAACACGTCTTCCACACGTAAGCCGTGATGTGTCAATAAAATCATGCTGTGAAACCACAGATCGGCAGTTTCATATACGACATGTGTCGCATCATTGTCTTTGGAAGCCATTAATACTTCTCCTGATTCTTCAATGACTTTTTTTAAGATTTTATCTTGTCCTTGATGAAGCAATTGGGCGGTATAAGATTGACTTGGGTCTGCATAACGGCGAGTTTCTAGGGTATTTTGAATGACAATCAGGATTTCAGACATTGAATTTTACCTCAAATGCGTTTTGCCAATTCAACCGCCTTGCCGATGTACAAAGCTGGGGTCAAAGCCAATAATTGTGTTTTGGCTTCGTCTGGAATCGCCAAGCCATTGATAAATTGACGCAAACTTTCAGGCGTGATGCCATCTTTGCCGCGCGTCAAATCTTTCAACTGCTCGTAAGCATTCGGCACAGCATAACGGCGCATAACCGTTTGAATCGGCTCGGCTAACAATTCCCAAGTCGCGTCCAAATCCGCCAACAAAGCCGCAGGATTGGCTTCCAACTTGTCCAAACCACGCAAATGCGCCACCCAACCCAAAACCGCATAGCCCACACCCACGCCCATGTTGCGCAAAACTGTGCTGTCGGTCAAATCGCGTTGCCAGCGTGAAATCGGCAATTTTTCCGCCAAAAAGCCCAACACCGCGTTTGCCATGCCCAAATTGCCTTCGGAATTTTCAAAATCAATCGGATTGACCTTGTGCGGCATGGTGGAACTGCCCACTTCGCCAGCCTTAACCTTTTGTTTGAAATAGCCCAATGAAATATAGCCCCACACATCGCGGTTGAAATCAATCAAAATCGTGTTGATGCGGCTGATGGTTTGGAAAAATTCCGCCATATAATCATGCGGTTCAATCTGAATCGTGTAGGGATTAAACGTCAAGCCCAAACTTTGTTCCACAAACAAACGGCAATGGGTTTCCCAATCCACATTGGGATAAGCCACCATGTGCGCGTTGTAATTGCCCACCGCGCCATTGATTTTTCCCAAAAATTCTTGTTGATTCAATGCCTTGATTTGGCGATTCAAGCGATACAACACATTGGCAATTTCCTTGCCCAAAGTGGTGGGCGTGGCTGGCTGACCGTGCGTGCGCGACATCATGGGTACATCTGCCAAATCGTTTGCCATTTTTTGCAATTTTTGCTGAATTTCGGCTAATTTCGGCAAAATCACTTCATCTTTTGCTTGTTTTAACATCAGCGCGTGCGACAAATTGTTGATGTCTTCCGAAGTGCAAGCAAAATGAATAAATTCATTGACTTTTTGAATTTCGGCATTGTTTTCAAAGCGTTTTTTTAACCAATATTCAATGGCTTTCACATCGTGATTGGTGGTGGTTTCAATCACTTTCACTTCGGCGGCGTGTTCCAAATTGAAATTTGCCATCACATTTTGGATTTCAGCCAGCGTTTCATTTGAAAATTCAGGCACTTCGGCAATGTTTGGCTCGCGCGACAAAGCCACCAGCCACGCCAGTTCCACACGCACACGCGCTTTCATCAAACCGTATTCGGAAAAAATGGGACGCAAATTTTCTACCGATTTGGCGTAGCGTCCGTCTAATGGGGAAAGGGCTGAAATGGGGTTAATCATTTGTTTTTCCTTATTAAAAAATATTTTTAGGCTGCCTGAAAATGTGTATTCACAGCTAAAATCACAATCTATTGATGTAATTATTCAATTTTTTATCAAAAGAAACAATCTCTTCGTCATAAATCATGTGTTTGGCAATCAACAAACAATCAATAAAATCCAAAGATGTTTCTTGAAAAATCGCCAGTGTTTTTAAAATCACACATTTGTTTTACACTGCAAAAATGCCCGTCATTATAGTCAAATTGGTATTTGGTAAGGGTAATACCAAATTGTGTTTTGCTGGTTGGTGGCTTGTACGGCAGAGTGATATAGCCGTAGAATTGAAAAGAAGGTGCTACGATGTTAGCTTACCTTGTCATACTGTTTGTATTGTTTGTATCTTGCCACTTTGTATGACATTTTTACTTCTGTAACTATAATGTACCCAATAATAGTATTATACTGATTTTATTAAATTTTGTTCTTAAAAGGTAAATAGGCTGCCTGAAAAAACGTGTTAAGCGTTTTCAGGCAGCCTTAAATTGGGCATTATTGTGCGGCAGACGTGGGATTCGATGTGTTGGTTTGACTGGGCGCACCAAACCATTGGGTGTAGATTTTTTCGTAAGTACCGTCAGATTGGATTTGTGCCAAGCCTTTGTTGATGGCTTCACGCAAACCGTCATTGCGTCCTTTTTTAAAAGCAAAACCGTAATTTTCTTTAACAAAAGAAGGGTCTACAATGGTATTGAGTTTGGTCTCTGGGTGTTGTTTGACATAATAAGACACTACGCTGCTGTCGCCCACAACGGCATCTACGCCACCGCTTTCCAATTCTTTAAATGCCAAAGGCATGGTTTCAAAGCGTTTGATTTTTGGGCTATCTTTGCCTTGTAAGTCTTGTAAAATCAAGTCGCCTGATGTGGCTGCCTGAACCGATGCGGTACGTTCTTTCATGTCGGTAAATGATTTGATACTGCCGCTGTTATTTTCGGTTGTAACAATCATTTGGGTAGCATGGAAATAAGGTTCAGAAAAATCAAGCTGTTTCAAGCGGTCTTCGTTGATGGTAATGCTGGCTAAACCGATGTCGCTGTCACCTTTGTCAACATTGGCAAATAAACCTTCAAATGGGGTATTTACAAATTCCAGCTTGATGTTTTGGGTTTTGGCAGCAGCATCAAGAATGTCGTGTGAAAAACCAACGACTTGATTGTTTTCCATATATTCCATTGGTGCATAAGAGGCATCTGTGGCAACAATGTAGCTTCGGTTGGTATCTAAATTATTGTGGTTTGCGGGTGCGGAAGCTGCTGTATGATTTGCAGGAGAGGAAGCGGGCTTTTGTTCGGTGTTGTTGGCTTGTGAACAAGCTGCTAGCAGCAATACAGAGGCTAGGGTTAATGGAAATGAAGCAGATTTAAACATAAGGGTTTGTCCTGTTTGAATGGTGTATGTATTTTAGGGAAACAACAGGCTGCCTGAAACATTTTTCAGCAGCCTAAATAGCACTTATTGTAATACAACTTCTACGCGCCGTGCTTCGCTTTGGCTGCCTGAACCTGTGGTTATTTGTGGTTTTTGCATCTCAATTTGGTCAGCAGGTATGCCTGCTGCAATCAACGCATCGCGTACTTTAAATGCACGTTCTTTAGATAAAAGTTCATTGGTTTGTGTATCACCTGTGTTGTCGGTATAACCTGAAACCACAACTTTTCGACCTGCTTTAACACCTGTATTGATGTCGTTAAGTGCTGCCAAAATATCACCACCTAATTCAGATTTGCCTAATGCAAAATAGAATTTGACCACGCCATTTTCCACGATAACATCTGCTTGGTTATCGGCGATAGGTGTGGTTTCTATGGGTGTGATGATGGTTTGAGCTGGGAGTATGTTTTGAATGGCTTCATCGGCAGGAGCGGTCATGCCATTGGATTGTGTTTCTGAAATCACCAAAGCCATGCTGGCTGCTTCTTGTTCATTGGCAGGCAGAATGTGGCTTGTTTGAATGTGTAGGGTTGTTTCACTAACACCAACGCTGGGACTTTCTTTTGCTTTTTTATTGGCTTGGTAATCGGTATAAAAAGCCAACGCCAGAACACCTACTGTGGCAATTGCAGCTGCACTTAAACCTACCCATAAACCCACACGTGTGCCGTTATCGCTTGTTTCGCTGCTTACCGTGTTTGTGGCAAGGTGTATTTTTTCATTGTTGTTCATCTGTGTTTTCCCATTAAAAATAATGAAATCAGTCAAAATCGGCAGCATTATATACGATAAACAGGCTGCCTGAAACACGCATTAACAAAATTAAATTGATTTATGCGAAGGGCTTATTGTATCTTGGTTGGCAAGTGAAACACATGATTGACGCTTTTGAACTCTAACACACCAATCGCGGTTGTTCAAATACCATTGCACGGTTTTGCGTAAACCTGTTTCAAAGGTTTCTTGCGGTGTCCAGCCCAATTCGCGTTGGATTTTTCGCGCGTCAATCGCGTAACGCACATCGTGTCCTGCGCGGTCGGTAACGTGGGTAATCAAGTCGGCATAATGCACCACGCCTTGCGGTTTTTCAGGAGCAAGTTCTTCTAATAATTCACAAATTTTTTTGACAACTGAAATATTGGTTTGTTCGTTGAAACCGCCAATATTGTAGGTTTCGCCAATTTTGCCGCGCGTGATGACTTGATACAAGGCGCGGGCGTGGTCTTCCACAAACAGCCAATCGCGGATTTGCAAGCCATCACCATAAACGGGCAAGGGCTTGCCGTTCAGCGCATTTAAAATCATGAGCGGAATCAGTTTTTCGGGAAAATGATAATAGCCATAATTATTGGAACAATTGGTGATGATGGTCGGCAAACCGTAGGTTCGGTGCCATGCGCGTACCAAATGGTCGCTGGACGCTTTGCTGGCGGAGTAGGGACTGGACGGTGCATAAGGTGTTGTTTCGGTAAATAAATCGTCTGTACCGTGCAAATCGCCAAACACTTCATCGGTGGAAATGTGGTGGAAACGGAATGTGGCTTTTTCATTTTCAGGCAGCCTGAAAAAATATTCCCGAGCGGTTTCCAACAGTGTAAAAGTGCCAACAATATTGGTATGGATAAATTCTGCTGCGTTGCCTATGCTTCTGTCTACATGGCTTTCGGCGGCAAGGTGCATCACGGCATCTGGTGGATATTGCTGGAAAATGCGGTCTAATTCGGCACGATCACAGATGTCTACTTGTTCAAATTCGTAACGTGGGTTATCGGCTACACTAGTCAAATTGTCTAAATTGCCAGCATAGGTTAATTTGTCCACATTGATAACAGAATCATTTGTGTTTTCAATAATATGGCGGATTAAGGCAGAACCAATAAAGCCTGCACCGCCTGTTACCAAAATTTTCATTTAAATCTCAAATAATTCATTGCAATGTTTTTCAGGCAGCCTTTTATACTGCGTATAATTTGGCTACTGAATTTGGGGTAGTAACTGGAATGGGTATCTTGGCGTATGGTACTGTCTAACTGTAAATTTTCTAAAACAAAAGCAGGGCGGCTGTGTAAAATTTTTAAGTCCAGTTTTTGTTCAAAATACAGCCAATCATCGGCGGTGGCACAAGGCTGGGTCGTGGCAGAAAGCAACTTTTTTGCTCCCTGTTGTGTGATAATATAAGCTACTGTACCACAAGCGTATTGTGCCCAAGGTGTACCAAAACGAAAACCATGTAATTGAGCGTGTGTTTTGATGGGAATACAGCGGTAAAAATAGGGCAAATATTGCGGCAAAATTTTCACATAACCAATCAGTAACACATCAAATGGATATTGCTGATAAATGTCTTTCAGGCTGCCTGAATTTAGTAAAACATGAGGGTTGGCAATAAATTCGGCATCGTCTTCCAAAATCAGCGCGAAGTCATCTTGATTATCCACAATTTTTTGATAAACCTGATGATGGCTTAATGCACAGCCCAATTCGCCTTTGCTTAACCAACGTTGTTTTTTCGGTTTCCAATGCGTGATTTTGCGAGACAAACGTTCAATATCGGCTGCTGTGGCTTGGCGCATATCTACCGCGTCCACGATTTCGGGTTCAATATGGAAACGGGCGCATTCTTGTATTATATGTTCACGGCGTTGGGTTTCGCCTGCTAGGGAGATGATGTAGGTTTTCATATTGAATTATCTTTTCAGGCTGCCTGCAATAAGTTTTCCAATTGTTGTCCAATATTTTCCATAGAGAAATCATGGATTCGCAACAAAGATTGCGCTTGATAATGTTGGTACAAAACATCATCATACAACAAATCCAACACAGCCTGAACAAAATCATCTTGCTGATTCATGGCAATCAATTTGCCATATTCACTGTTTGCACCCAAAATGTCTTTTGGTCCGGTAGGACAATCCATTGCCACCACAGGCACGCCCAATGCCATGCTTTCTAATATTACGGTGGGTAAACCCTCGTGTTCTGAAGTATGTAAAAATAAACTGGCTTGTTTGAAATACGGATAGGGATTGCTAATTTCGCCCAAAAAATAGCATTCTTCCTGTAAATTCAATTGTTTTAATTTAGCTTCCAATGAAACACGATTGTTGCCATCGCCAATAAATACCAATTTGTGCGGAATGCCATGCTGTTTCAGTTTGGCGAAAATATCCAGCATGGTTTCATGCCCCTTGCCTTGAACCAAACGGGAAACTTGCAATAAATAGGGTACATCAAAAGGCAGCTTAACGGGTTCCGATGCTTTTTTTCTAATCAGCATCAGGTCAATTGGGTTGTGCATGACCTTAAAGTGTGATTCAGGCAGGCTTAAATTTTGCATGATGATTTGTTTCATCTGCTCGCAAATGGTAATGACGCATTGGTGTTTAATAAAAATACTGCGGTATTTTTTGATTTGTTTGGCGGTAATTGGCGAGCCGCCATTGAGTTGCCCGTGTACCCAACGGATTGTAGGCTGGCTGAAAGTATGTATTCGAATAAATGAGTCCAAAATATCACTAAAATCAATAATTAAATCATATTTTTGTATTTTCTGTTGATGGAAAAAATACATCGTCCGCAACATCAAAGCACATTTGAACAGCTCATAGCGTATTTTTTGCAACAAACTATTTTTTCTAACTTTAATCAAATGGTTTTGTTTCTCCCAAATATCAGGTGGCATGATAAATTGAAGATTGATTTGATTTGTTAATTGATTTAAATAAGAATTTTTTTCTTTCAAATCATAAGTAATGAACAAATCAACATCATGTTTTTTATACAACAATAGCAAATAGTTCATTAATACGGTCTCTGTACCACCTGTAAGTAACCATTTGTGCAAAAATAATATTTTCATGATTGATCATTGGGTAAAATACGTCTTGCCTCATGATTGAAACGTTCAAAACCAGCTAAAATTTTTTCAGGATCTATCATGTCTTGGGGAATTCTACCTTGCATTTTTTGTTTTTGAAAATAGGGATTAGATTGGTAATCTAAACTTTTCAATTCAACCCAATCATCGGAATTAAATTGATTTCTTTGGTTCTTGACAATCGGAAAATGCCAATTACATAAAACGCCATAAATTTTTTTGCGTTCTTTCTTGGGTAATTCTAAAACTTCATAAGCGGTAAAACGGTTATTTATCCAACCACGAAAAAAATCAAAATGAATATTTTGATTATAAATAATCCAACTGTCTCCGTCTTCGGCAAAAGGAAGCTGTTTGTGAACAAATACTTTTCCATCCACACAATGCAAATTGATGCGGTTTAAAATCACACAATCTTTTTTACGCAATGGTAATCTGCATAAATCTTGTAAGTATTGCTTATGAAAAATGTGGTCAGCATCTATCTTAATAATCCATTCATTTTTTGGTAGTTTTTCCCAAACAAAGTTGTAATAACTATCCAAACACAACTTGGCATCAAGCTGTTCTTCTTTATATCTAAAATCACCACTAGGTATCACATCATAAGGATATTCTACTGGCGTAAATTGCGGATATTTTTGACAAAATGCCAAAATGTATTCTTTGGTTCCATCAGTGCAGGAATTGAAGCCAATCACGCCACCTGCAACACAGTCTATGATGCTTTCAAAACAAGTATCTATTGTTTTGATTTCATTGTATACCCGAATAAAGGCATAAGGTTTAATAGGTTTACGCCATGAATACAGTTTTTGCAGAAATGGGGTAACGTGTAAGCGATGTTTGGTGTGGGTGTAAAAACAGAACCAGTGAATTAATGATTTCATAATTAAATAATATTAATAAAGTTTTTTAAAATTATATAAAAAGCAGCCTGAAAATTTATGTTCAATATGGCTTATTAAACAAAATCATTATTTTCAGGCTGCCTGAATATTTTTTATGTGATTTTTACTCGCTCAATGCCGAAATATCCGCCACCGCATTCATCAAATTCGCCAACAAATTCAACAAATTCAAGCGATTTTGTTTCACAGCCGCATCATCTGCCATCACCATCACGCCATCAAAAAACGCATCAACTTGTGGTTTGATTGCCGCCAACGCTTTTAAGGCTGCCTGAAAATCACGCGCGGCAATCGCGGTTTGCACACGCGGCTGCAAATCTTGCACGGCGGTAAACAAGGCTTGCTCTTCGTCTTGCGCCAACAAATCGGCACGCACTTCGCCCAAATCGCCATCGGCTTTTTTCAACAGATTTTGTACGCGCTTGTTTGCTGCCGCCAAAGCAGCCGCTTCGGGTAATTGTTTAAATGATTGAACGGCTTGCAATTTCGCCAACAAATCATCTAAACGGTCGGGGCGTTGTGCCAACACAGCCGCCACCACGTCTTGCGCGAAATCGTTTTGCAACAACACCGCCAAACGCGCTTGCATGAAATCCGCCACTTCCGCCACCGTGTTTTCAGCCAGCAAATTGGCAGGAAATTGTGCCGCCACAAAATCCAATAAATCTTTGATAGACAAAGGATAATTCATCAGCATGCGCAACACGCCCAAAGCGGAACGGCGCAGCGCGTAGGGGTCTTTGTCGCCCGTTGGAATCAAGCCAATGCCCCAAATGCCGACCAGCGTTTCCAGCTTGTCCGCCAGCGCAACGGCTGTGGCGATGGGGCTTTCAGGCAGCGTGTCGCCCGCAAAACGCGGATAATAATGCTGCTCAATGGCTTGCGCGATTTCGGGCGTTTCGCCATCAAGTTGCGCGTAATATTTGCCCATAACCCCTTGTAATTCAGGGAATTCGCCCACCATTTCCGTCAGCAAATCGGCTTTTGCCAGCATTGCGGCACGTTCCGCCACCGCTTTGTCGGCATTCAGGCAGCCTGCAATGTAAACCGCAATTTTTTGCAATCTTTCAACACGTTGTGCTTGCGAACCGATTTTGTTGTGGTAAACCACATTCGCCAATTTGGGCAAACGGCTTGCCAAATCCGCTTTTTGGTCTTGCTTGTAGAAAAATTCCGCGT
>NZ_JAUNEC010000008.1 GCF_030525755.1 Alysiella sp. | reverse complement strand
TATCGCGCAAATTGCAAACGCTGATGGACGTGGGTTTGGGCTACATTCGTTTGGGGCAATCCGCCACGACTTTGTCGGGTGGCGAGGCACAGCGCGTGAAATTGGCGTTGGAATTGTCCAAACGCGACACAGGGCGCACTTTGTATATTTTGGATGAACCGACCACAGGTTTGCATTTTGCCGACATCGCTTTATTGTTGGAAGTGATTCAACGATTGAAAGGCAAAGGCAATTCCATTGTGATTATTGAGCATAATTTAGATGTGATTAAAACGGCAGATTGGATTGTGGATTTGGGGCTGGAAGGTGGCGCTGGGGGCGGCACGATTTTGGTTTCAGGCAGCCCTGAACAGGTGGCGAAACACAAAACGAGTCATACGGCTAAATATTTGAAAATGGTTTTGAAATAAAAGACTTCAGCTGCCTGAAAGCAAGAGGCTTGGCTTGTAAAACCAACAAATCCCTTCTCTAAATCAAGGGTGGGTGTTTAAACTATCTACTTTCTCTTTATTAATCAATATGATTGGTGTAAAAAATCGTGGCAGTTGTACTGTGTTTTACACCAATCATTGATTTTCATCATCTTTATGATTAAACCCATGACCGACCTTGAATACGACTGGGATGAAGTGGAGACTGTTTTTTGGTAGTGCTTGACGCTGTTTCTTCTGGATAATGGGTGTTTTGGGAAGGAGTAGGATTTCAGTGTGATGGAAAGCTTGCACAAAAGAGTTACATCACCGAGACTTGATATCGAGCCAACGCCGAAGGTATAGAAAAGCCTGAAAATATATGGTTGTCTCATTGTCTGATTTTAATTTAAAACCCAATGCATCAACGTCTTGATTGGAAAAAGTCCTGCAAAATCTGCCTTGCTTCGTCCGCCAACACACCACCCAAAATTGCGGTGTGGGCGTTCATATTTTTCATCGTAAACACATTTAACACACTGCCTGCCGCGCCCATTTTCGGTTCATTTGCGGCAAAAATCACGCGCTGTACACGCGCTTGTAAGATTGCGCTGGCACACATCGCACACGGTTCCAGTGTGATGTACACATCGCAATCGTTCAGGCGGTAGTTTTGTAATACCTGACCCGCCTGCGCCAAAGCCAAAATTTCCGCGTGGTGGCTCACATTGTGCTGCGACACACACAAATTGTGGGCTTGTGCGATGATTGCTCCACCACGTACCACTACCGCACCAACAGGAATTTCCCCCAATCTAGCGGCTTGATGTGCTTGTTGCAAAGCGTGGCGCATGAAAAACGCCATTTCATCAGGTGGCGGAAACACCGCAACGGGGGGATAATTGCGTAATTTCGCCAACCAAAATGCGCGTTGTTCGGGCGACAAAGTATGTGGCGCAATGTTTTCTGCTATGCCTACCAGTTGCCAAAACGCACTTTGTGTAACACCATGAAGTGATTGTTTCAGTAACAAAAACGCGTGGCATGGATTGATTTGGCGCACATCATCGGCGTTGGCAATGCCTAAACTGGCCAAAGTTTGCGCAATTTTGGGGGCAAAAGGTGGTGTACTTAACATGATTTTCCTTGTTTTTCTCAAAACAGAGATTTATTAAACCCAGTTACATTATTATTTTGATAATTTTGAAAATATTGATGGTCGTTTTAACATGAATCAGACAAAGCAATGGTAATTGTTATGCAACGTGAATTTGGGATAATAAGTTTGAAAATGCCCTGAAAATAAATGGGTTTCATAGGCAAGGGGCTTGTACACACTATTTCTAGGCTGCCTGAAAATCAATCATTGGTACAGTAAGTGGTAGGCGGAAGCATTCATTATAAGATAAATTTATTTAAAACAAATGGTTATTTTGTTGTTCAGAGTTTGTGTATGACCTGCATATCACATGAAAATGCCGTATGATTTTATCGCTGTTCCAGCTTCTTATATGGGCTGTTGTTATGGTCGTTTCAAATACAAATCGTTACAGCAGTATCCCCTTATGTTCTGGGCGTATACGACACTTGTTGTTGATTTGTGTCCTATTTTAATTTGAAACAACCATATTGTCTTGTTTGATTTTAAATGATTGTATTTTAAATTGTATTGGAGATAAATGAAAAAACTGCATCGTTAAATGATAACGATGCAGTATTAAATGTGTGGGGTGGCAGATGGGGCTCGAACCCACGACCCTCGGAATCACAATCCGATGCTCTAACCAACTGAGCTACAGCCACCACAACAAGGAGAAAATTGGCACGCCCGACAGGAATCGAACCCGTAACCCCCGACTTAGAAGGTCGGTGCTCTATCCAGTTGAGCTACGGGCGCGTCTAAAAAAATCTGGCATGGAAAATTCAATTGGTCGGGGCGGTGGGATTCGAACTCACGACCCTCTGCTCCCAAAGCAGATGCGCTAACCGGGCTGCGCTACGCCCCGACTGAAAGATATAAACTATATGCGTTGTTGGTGTTTTTGTCAATCCGTTTTTGTCAATTATGGAGACAGTTTTATTTTTAATATTGATTTTATTGTGTTTATTTGTTTCTTAGGCTGCCTGAAAATACGTTGGCGGTTTGGCGTGTGGCATTATCCAAAGCCAACAGTTCATCAATAGTATGGCATGGACTACTTGAAATGTGTTGCGCCAAGCTGTGTTCCACCACGTGGGCGATGTCGGTAAAACGGATTGCGCCATCTAAAAATTGGGCAACGGCGATTTCATTGGCGGCATTTAAAATACAGGCTGCATTACCACCTACGCGTAGGACATCATAGGCGAGCTTTAAACAGGGAAAACGGGCAAAATCGGGTTGGGTAAATGTGAGTGCGGATAATTGTGTGAAGTCTAATGGGTTTACGCCTGATTGAATGCGTTCAGGCAGCCCCAAGCAGTAGGCAATGGGTGTTCGCATATCGGCTTGTCCCATTTGTGCCAGTACCGAGCCATCGTTGTAGCGCACCATGCTGTGTATCACGGATTGAGGGTGTATGATGACTTCCAGTTTTTCTGGCGGACAGTTAAATAGCCAATGTGCTTCAATGAGTTCCAAACCTTTGTTCATCATGGTTGCGGAATCTACCGAGATTTTGCGTCCCATATTCCAGTTGGGGTGTTTGATGGCTTGTGCAGGTGTGATGTGGGGCAGTTCGTGTAAATTGGTGTGTAAAAAAGGACCGCCTGATGCGGTTAAAATCAGGGATTGTATGCCGTGTGTGTTGAGGCTGCCTGAAAAATCGTGGGGCAAAACTTGGAAAATGGCGTTGTGTTCGCTGTCTATGGGCAAGATTTTTGCGCCATTTTTTTGTGCGGTTTGCATGAATAGGCTGCCTGAAACCACCAGTGTTTCTTTGTTGGCGAGGTAGATGGTTTTACCTGATTGCGCGGCGGCAAAAGCGGAGGGCAAACCTGCTGCACCGACAATCGCACACATTACGCCTGTTACTTCGCTGGCACAGGCTACGTCAATCAGGGCTTGTTTGCCATATAGAACTTGGGTTGGGCTACCTGAAAATTGTAACAGTTGTTGCAATTGGCGAGCGTGTTGTTCATCGGCAACAACGGCGTATTGAGGGCTGAAAGTGGCACATTGTTCGGCTAATTTTTGGACTTGGGTGTGTCCTGCTAATGCGAAAATACGGAAGTGGTCGGGGTGGCGAGCGACAACGTCCAGCGTGGAAATACCGATGCTGCCTGTACTGCCGAGTAGGGTTAGGGTTTGCATGATTGAGTGGGATTAAAAAGTAAAGCGAGGATTATAGCGCAAAGGTTTCAGGCAGCCTTATGGTGTGTGATGATTTTTAGAAACATATTTTGTGGATATTTATGGTCGCAGAATTGAAAAAATACTGTGGCATTGCCAACGCCTTTATGTACGAGATGTACATGGCTCTTGTTGTCGCCTTGTATTGCATTTTCACTTCTACGGCTGTGCACACTAAATGGGTGTGTACCTTGCAAAAATATTTTAGGCTGCCTGAAAATGTAAAGGGATTTATTCGCTGTGTGTTTTTTTCTTGCGTGGTTTGTGGCGGCGTTTTTTGTTGTTGGGTTTGGCGATAGCAGGGGCTTGTTCTGTCATGCTTTGACGTACGCTGTCGTTGGCGTATTGAAATTGTGTCCACCATTGGGCGCATTCTTGCACACTTTCATCGTGTTGAGCACGCAATAACAGGAAATCGTAGGCAGCACGAAATCGGGGATGGGTGAGTAAACGAAAGGGTCTGGCACCTCTGCGGTAAATGAATTGTGCTTGTAATGCCCAAATTTCGCGCATGGTGGCAGAAAAACGCTGTGGTACGCCCCAACCTTTTTCCAAGTCATTGCGTAAATGGGCTATGGCGGTGTTGATGGCGGCAGCAGGCGATTGTCCTTGTGTTTGTGCGTCTTGCCAACGGGTTTGCAATGGTGTCCATAAAAGTGCTGCCAAGATGAAGCCAACTGAAACGGATTTGTTTTCGCGCAAACGTTGGTCGGTTTGATGCAAGGCTTGTGCGCTGATATGTTGGTGTGGTGCATGTGCGGCGGTAAGCATGGCATTGAGCAGAGGGTGAATGTTGGCACTGATACCCAATGTGTGCAATTGTTTCAGGCAGCTTGTGGCATGACCAGAGAGTAGAATTTTCAATAATTCGTCAAATAAACGTGCCACAGGTTCTTGTTGCAACAGTTTGGCACAACAGGCTATCGGTGCAGCGGTCTGTGGCGCAATCGTGAAGCCGAGTTTGCCTGATAAACGTACAGCACGCAAAATGCGAACGGGGTCTTCTTGATAGCGTTCGGTTGGATTGCCAATTATGACCAACTGACGTGCTTGAATATCGGTAATACCATTGTGATAGTCAATGATTTCGCTGTTTTTTATGTCATAATACAATGTGTTACAAGTAAAATCACGGCGTAAGGCATCTTGGTCTATGTTGCCATAGGCATTGTCTTGCATGATGCGTCCATGCTGATTTTGGCGCACTTTGCCGCCACTGCGAAAGGTGCTGACTTCCACTGTTTCGCCACCCATCATCACATGCACAATTTGGAAACGGCGACCGATAATTCGACTGCGGCGGAAAAGTTGATGCACTTGTTCAGGTGTGGCATTGCTTGCGACATCAAAATCTTTTGGTTCAATGCCCAACAACATATCACGCACTGCACCGCCAACCAAATAGGCTTGAAAGCCTGCGCGATGCAGTTGGTTTAAAACTTCTTGTGCAGCGCGACTGGGAATGTGCAGTTGAATTGGGTGGCGCACGCATTCACCAGTTTGGGCAGGTTTGTGGGGCAGGATTTTTTCCAACCATTTTTTCAGCATGTTTTTCCTTTAAGTTAGGCTGCCTGAAAACCCGACTTTGCCCAATTTTCTGTTATCAAAAAACTCGGCAAAGGCGTTCAAGCAGAAAGTACAGTTATGTAAGAACCTGTATTCGTCAGATTGGTAGATGGGTTTTTATCGCAAAATAACGAAAATACAAAGAAATGGCTGCTATTGTGTTGTATCTGAATAATACACACTTTATTATAAGTCGTTTGAAATTAAAATACAGTACAGTATTACCCATTTCCTGATGTACGACTCGCCGACACCTTGTCCTAAATGTCGCAGAAGTGAAAATGCAATACCAATACAAGGCGGCAATGCCTACAGTGTACGAGAATGGCACATAAGAGTGTTGGCATATTGCAGTGCTTTTTCAATTTTGCGACTATAATTTATTTCAATTTGAAACGACCGTATTCTTATTTGCAATGATGAGGATACATCAATTAAAAATAATAGGGCTGAATACCTTGTATTCAGCCCCAAAGCTCATTCAGCCAACAGGCTGCCTGAAAGATGCCTCTTATTTAGACAAAGCAGATGCTGCGCTGGCAGCTACGTCTGATACTTTTTCAGCAGCAGAAGCCATGCCTGATTTCATGTCGGCAGCCACTTCTGATGCTGCTTCTTTGATTTCAGTAACCGTAGAAGCACCGTTTGCTTGTGCAGCAGAAGCCACAGATGCAGCCGCAGCGTCAATTTGTGCAGAAGCAGAAGCTGCAGAAGCTTGAACAGCAGAAGCCGCAGAAGCAACGGCTTGTTGGGTTTTGGTTTCGCCGCCGCAAGCTGCGACAAACAAAGATAACAGAGCGGCAACAGCCAATGATTTTTTCATGATTACAGTACCTTGTAATAAAACTAAATGATAGTTGTGATGTATGAATAAAATGATGTTATGGTATTCATTGAAGCATGGAAATGATGATTACTTCAATAAACATAGCCCCAATTTAGGGACAGCCAACTATTATGACTGAAATATAATTCCCTTGCAATGAGTGCATTTATTGTTAATCGTACTTTTATTTCAAAATAAAACAACATCATGATTCTTATTTGAAAAAAGTTCAATTATTTTGGATTTTGAACGGAATGGTGATGTTGTAAGTAAGGCTGTTCATGGTTCAAATAAGGACTTTTCGCGTTTCAGGCAGCCTGTGTTATACTGCATAATCCGAAATAAACCACAACTTAACATGAAAGGCAAAGCCATGAGCATTCAAAAAAATTCCGTTGTTACCTTGCATTATGAAATGTACGATGCCGACAACAATCTCATTGATAAAACCGTTGAACCAATTGCCTATTTGCATGGTGGTTACGATGGCATTTTCCCTTTGGTAGAAGAAGCATTGCATGGCAAGAATGTGGGCGATGTGGTGGACATAACCATGCAACCCGATGATGCGTTTGGTGAACAAGACCCTGAACTGGTGCGCGTTGAAGATGTGAAAGTGTTTCCTGTTGAAGTTGAACCAGGCATGATGTTTGAAGCAGATGACCCTGAACACGGTGGTGTAATCATTTATCGCGTAACTGAAGTGGCTGACGGTAAAGCGGTGGTTGATGGCAATCATCCTTTGGCAGGTATGAAAATCCGTTTTAAAGGCACGGTAAGCGAAGTGCGCGATGCGACTGCCGAAGAATTGGCACACGGTCATGTTCACGGCCCACATGGACATCATCATTAAGCCGTCAAGCAGCACATAGAAATAACGGTCAAATTATTTTCAGGCAGCCTATTATTAAACAGGCTGCCTGAAAACATTTTATTGCACAAAGCATTCAGAACCTGTATTCACAATTTCAATAGCTTGCTTTTATCGCCACTTCATGCGCCTACTGTGTTGGCTTTTTACGCCGATATGTTCAATATTGGCATGAAAATCCGCCTTGTGTTCTCAAGAATTTAAATAAAATCAATCTATTGAGATTATGAATACAGGTTCTCAAAATCACATCAAGACAATCTCTATTTTAGAAGCGGTATTCACCGTCTTGTATATTTAAGGCAAACTTGTGGGATAGGAAAAATTTCAAATTAGTTTTGTTGTGGGGTAGTGTTTATCCCCATTGTTACACAATGATGATGGTATGGTCGTTTTAAATAAGAATAATACAGACAGTTACTTTGTCTTGATTCTGATTTAAAACGACTATATTTTATTTAAAATCAGTTAAATATAAAAAAATACCATTTAAAAGAGACAAAATACTGTTCAAATGCTTGGAAAAAATATAGACTGCGTGTTGTGTAATCAAGCAACAAAATAAAATCATCGTTTTTATAATTTGAAACTAAATTACAATATTATCCAACTCGCTTTATCTTTTTAAGGAGCATTATGATGACCGACTTAAACCAAATTTTCCAAACCATCAAACAGCGCGATCCTAATCAAACTGTTTTTCATCAAGCAGTTGAGGAGGTTTTTGGTAGTTTGCAAACTTTTTTGGTTAAAAACACCAAATACGCACAACAAGGTTTATTGGAACGCATTGTTGAGCCTGAACGTGTAATTATGTTTCGTGTATCTTGGGTAGATGATAAAGGTCAAGTACAAGTGAACCGCGGTTATCGTGTGCAAATGTCCTCTGCCATTGGTCCATACAAAGGTGGTTTGCGTTTTCACCCCACTGTGGATTTGGGGGTGTTGAAATTCTTGGCGTTTGAACAAGTGTTTAAAAATGCTTTGACCACATTGCCTATGGGCGGTGGCAAAGGCGGTTCAGATTTTGACCCTAAAGGCAAATCTGATGCCGAAGTGATGCGCTTTTGCCAAGCATTCATGAGCGAATTGTACCGCCACATTGGTGCGGACACAGACGTTCCTGCTGGCGATATTGGCGTGGGCGGTCGCGAAATCGGTTTCTTGTTCGGTCAGTACAAAAAATTGTCCAACCAATTTACTTCTGTTTTAACAGGTAAAGGTTTGGTGTATGGCGGCAGCTTGATTCGTCCCGAAGCCACAGGTTATGGCACGGTTTATTTTGCCGAACACATGCTGAAAACCAAAGGCAAATCGTTTGCAGGACAACGCGTTGTCATTTCAGGCAGCGGCAATGTGGCGCAATATGCAGCTGAAAAAGCCATTCAGTTGGGTGCAAAAGTTTTGACTGTTTCCGATTCCAATGGCTTTGTTAAATTTGCCGATAGCGGTATGACCGAAGCGCAATTGGCAGCATTGATTGAATTGAAAGAAGTGCGCCGTGAGCGGTTGTCCGTTTATGCCAAAGAGCAAGGCATTGAATATTTTGCCGACCAAAAACCATGGGGCGTGCCTTGCGACATCGCCTTGCCTTGTGCCACTCAAAATGAATTGGACGGCAATGATGCGGCAACTTTGTTGAAAAACGGCTGTTTCTGTGTTGCCGAAGGTGCAAATATGCCATCAACTTTGGAAGCGGTGGAAGCTTTTGTGAAGGCGCAAATTCTGTATGCACCTGGCAAAGCGTCTAATGCTGGCGGTGTGGCAACTTCGGGCTTGGAAATGAGTCAAAATGCCATTCGCTTATCGTGGTCACGCGAAGAAGTGGACGCACGTTTGGCTGGCATCATGGAAAATATCCATGAAAACTGTGTGGCAAACGGCACAGAAAACGGCTTTACCAACTATGTAAATGGCGCAAACATTGCAGGCTTCAAAAAGGTGGCTGATGCGATGCTGGCGCAAGGTGTGGTGTAGTCATTTGATTGGTTTAATAAAAAGGCTGCCTGAAAACGTTTTAACGTTTTCAGGCAGCCTGACCTTTGCAAAGCCCGCTTTCAAACTGACGTAGGGGCGGATTTCATACCCGTTCCTTTTTCAATTTATTGATAAAAATGAGTGTTTCTGCAAGTAAACACGGAATATGAAATCTATCTCCGCAGCAATACTTATGAACAAAGGTTTTTAGTGTGTAAAAGGCTGCCTGAAAATGTTTGCTCAATGTTTGGCTCGGAAACTGAGCAAATGCTGTTGCGTGGCAATCCATGCCCCACCGATGCCCAGCAAACACACCACCACCAACACCAATCCCATTTCCCACGCATAAAAAGTACGCCATTGCAAAGTCAAACCATAAGGTTGAAAAATCTGATTCACCAAAGGTTGCGTGGCTTGCATTGCGTAGGACGACAGCATTAAACTGATGCCAGCCGATAATACACTCTGCCAAGCTGCCTGATACAAAAATGGACGGCGCACAAACGAAGATGGTGCGCCCAGAAGTTTGGTAATTTCAATTTCTTCCTTGTGGCTCAAAATTTGCAAACGAATGGTATTGTGTGCCACTAGTACAAACGCCACACCCAAAGTCATCGCCAAGAACCAAAAAACATGCTGAACAAACTGATTGAATTGCCACAAAGTTTGCATCCACTCACGGTCAATTTGCGTGCTTTCCACCATAGGATAAGCCGCTAAATCCGTTTCCAACTGTGCGATTGCCGCAGGTGCGCTGGCAACAGGCGTAACAATAAACGCATCAGGCAAAGGATTTTCGTCTAACATGGACACAATATCCTGCGAACCAATCGCCTCCTGCATTTCCGCCAAACCTTCGTCCTTGCCCATAAATTGCGCTTCTTTCACACGACCATCGGCAGACAACAATTTACGCACCGCTTCTGCTGCATTTGCATCAGCATTCAACTCCATATAAAGCGTGATTTGCGGTACTTCACTCAACTTATCCCACACCGATTTACTGCTCTGTACACCCAAATACAAAATCAAAGGCAAAGTCATCGCAATTGCCAACATCGTCAAAATCAACAAAGTGGCGACAGGCTGCCTGAAAAAATACACCGCAGCACGGCGACAGCTTTCCCAATGCAAAGAAAGATAATGCTTCATGATGCAAACCTACCTTGTTGTAAACGCAAAATCCGATGCCCATAATTCTGCATCAAAGTCTCATCGTGCGCCGAAATAATCACCGTTGTTCCCGCTTCGTGGAAAGTTTTAAACAACTCCATAATATCCAAAGCATTAGCGCGATCAAGATTTGCAGAAGGCTCGTCTGCCAGCAACACAATTGGCTGATGCACCACCGCCCGAGCAATACACAAACGCTGCTGTTCGCCGCCCGACAAACCGCGAGGGTCAGCCTTGTCCCTGCCACCCAAGCCCACTTTCTCCAAAGCCATCAATGCCCGTTTTTCCGCTGTTTTGCGGTCATAACCAATAATCCGTAAAGGCAACAGTACATTTTGCAACACATTGCGGTCGAATAAAATCTTATGGTCTTGAAACACAATCCCAATATTTTGACGAAAATAACACAGTTGCGACTCGCTCGCCTCATTCAAAGAATTGCGATTAATCAAAATTTTACCACTCGTAGGCTTCGTAATCCCAGCGATTAACTTCAACACCGTAGATTTCCCAGCGCCCGAATGCCCAGCAATAAAAATCAACTCCCCTTTCTCAATCACAAAGCTCACATTCTTCAAAGCCTGAAACCCACCAGGGTAAGTTTTGCCAACCGATTCAAAACGTATCATGATGTTATCCAAAAAATCAAAAACCGCGTGATTATACGCGATTTTCATATTAAAAACGCGTACAGGCTGCCTGAAAACCCATGCCCATTTTTTCAGGCAGCCAAACCCTTGCCCACGTTCTTCAACTGCTTTATAATCTGCATTCTTTTTCATAGAGAGGTGGATGAGTGGTTTAAGTCGCACGCCTGGAAAGCGTGTATGCGTGAATAGCGCATCGAGGGTTCGAATCCCTTCCTCTCTGCCAAATGCCATTAACCCGTCTTCAAACATTTTTGAAGACGGGTTAAGTTTTGTAATATGGTAACCCTCTTGAATACAGCCATTTTTTCAGTTCTATGACCATAAAGTGCCAATAAATCCGTTTTGCCCTGTAAGGGTAGAACACAATTGTAGGGTGGGCGTTGGTACCCACCACTTCCCCCATGCACAGGCGGGATAGAGGTCAGATTACAGGCTGCCTGAAATCATGATGGTGGGGGTGTAACACCCATTCTGCGCAAGTCATTTATTTTTATGATGTTTGTTGTTTTCTTATCCCAAATTCGCGTTACCCATTGAAACATGACATAAAAACAGCCGTTTTTTGTCAGTATTTCACAAGTTGCCTGAAAAGCCCCATGCTGATAAAAAGCAGAGTGTGGTATATTTGTAAGACAAAATCAAATCAAGTCATAAATTTTTGTAAAAAAGCACACAATGGATTGAGAATTGCTGTAAAAATCCCATAAACCATAAATATCATATTTTGCAGTTATACGGAGAATAGGGCGATTGGGGAGATGTTTCACGCACCAATTCAAGAACTCAAATTTGGGTGCGTGATAACAAAATATGAAGCACAAAAGAAAATGAAATATTGCAGTACCATTAATCAATATTAACAATGAATAAAAAGAAAAGGATACGGTTATGAATTTATCCCGTTCTGCTCAAAAAAACAGTTTGCGTGTGAAACCCAAAACCGTGGTTTTGCTCACGCTGGCATCTTTATCGGTTTTGTCGCAAGCGGCAATTAATCCCAACGGTCCCTTTGCCGATACCCCATTGCATTTGCAGTCCAAATCAGAGACCCAAAGCAGTGCTGGGGTTAAACCCAATGTGGTATTGCAAATTGACGATTCGGGTTCGATGGCAGGTTGGGTATCCAGCGCTGGTAAAAATCGAATGGAAGTTACCAAAAAAGCGTTACTAAATTTGGTACAAAATCCCGAATACAAAAATGCCGTAAACTGGAACATGATTACTTTGTGTAATACAGATGGCTCCTTAACCAATAAACCCAAGGTTTACAGCAACAACAACTCATGGCGTTTCGGTCTAGATGTGGATACCGATATTTTGCCCGCCATTAACTCTTTATATGCCCATTGTGGCACGCCTTCCACTGGGCGATATATGGACTCGGTGTATCTTTTGCGTGCCGCTTTGGATACACCCGGTACATACCGTTGCCAGAAAAGCTATGTGGTCATTTTTTCGGACGGTGAGCCTTACGACTATTTATATCAGATGCAAGGTAATGAGACAGCTGGCTTTCTCCCTCCTCAACAAGTGCTTCTTAACTATTCAGGCTCAATGGTTCCAAATCCTGCTTTTGCAAGCCAAACCCATGCAAGTCAATCTGAACCCTATCGGTTTAAGATGGTACCCGATGCCAATCGGCCAGGTGGTGCGGGTTTAAGCAATTATAGGGCAGCAAAACTACAATTTGTTCACCCATCTGGCCTTTGGAATTCAACTTTACGCAACTGGTACGATCACAACTTAATTTCAAATTTCTTGGCTGATTCAGTTTTTTACAATGACTTAAAAACAAGCGGTGTTGATGCGGCAGGTAAACGCTGGAACGGTGAAGACGATGACCCATCATTACCAGCCGACCACCCTAATCGCAAACAAGTCATTTCCACATTTGCAATCGGTTTTGGTTTGAATTCCGCATATTTGGCCAATGCTTCTACCGCAAACAACTATCAAGCATTTAACGCCAATGACGCAGCATCGTTAAATAATGCTTTTAGCAAGATTTTTGACCAAATTAATGCCGAAAACAAATCCGAACCGCCTTCATCTTTCTCCAGCATTTCGCCCACACTCTCTGGCGATGATGTGGATATCAAAGTGCCTGCTTTGGCGGCAGCCGTACGCTTGGACGTGAAATCAGGCAGCAGCGAAGTGCGTTTTTATGATGTGGTCAGAAGCGGTAAACAAACCAAAGTTTTGGATACCTATAAAACCCCTTTGTTTGCTTCGCGTAGAGTGATTGTGAACACAGGTGAAAACCAAAATCAGTGGTTAGACAGTTTTTCAGGCAGCCAAGCGAATAATGCGTTTTTTGGTATTCCCCATAACGGTCAGAACAATAATGAATGGAAAAACGCGATGATTCCTTGGATTATGCGCAATAAAGCGGATAATCACAGCGATTTAACCAGTGCCAGCAATGCTTTGAAATACCGTGTTCGTAGCACCAGCAACCCCAATGCCCGTGATATGGGCGATGTGATTGCTGCGCCCATTCATTCTTACGGTCCGCAGAAAAACGGTCGCCAGCAATTTTTCATTACGGCAGCGAACGATGGTTTGGTGTATTTGTTTGAAAGCAGCGCGAGCAAAACCAATCCGTATGAGCTGAAAGTGAACTACATGCCTGCGATGATGGAGCGTGAATCTGCTACGGATACCATGGCAAAACATTTTGCCGATATTGTATCGCCTGATTATGTGGTTAAACCCGAAGTGGCACCGCATCGTTATATGGTAAATGGTGGTATGGTAATTCGCACCACCGAGAAAAACCCACGCTTCCCTCAACGTCATTTCTTGGCAGGCAATATGGGGCAGGGTGGTCGCGGTACTTACGCGCTGAATTTGGGTGGTAAAGATACGAAACAGCAGCCTGTGGGTTTGGACGCAACAAATTGGTTGAGCAGCGTACCTTTGTTTGAAACGCAAAAAGGTGTTAATAATGTAATGGGCTACACGATTGGCGCACCGCAAATCGGTCGCTTGGCACAAAATCGCACTTTGGCTGCTGATTTTAAAATGAATGTAGATTTAACTGATGTGCGTTATGCTACATTCATTGGCAGTGGTACGCGCAAGGCAGATAAGGTAACACACCAATCAGGCGGTGAAGTGATTGATAACACTGAAGCGGCTTTGTATATTTACCATGCTTTGGGTGGTGAGAATGTGGGTGTGCCTGTGAAAAGTGGCGCACAGCCTGTTAATTCAATGAAAGCAGGGGAATTGATGAGCAAAATCCCTGTTCCCAATGCGGGAAACAATCGCGGTGGTTTGATGCAGCCAACTTTGGTGGACATGGATTTTGATGGTGCGATTGATATTGCTTATGCGGCTGATTATCGCGGTGGTTTGTATCGCTTTGATTTCCGTAAGGGTTATACGGTATCAGGTGGTGGTAGCGGTTTGCATACAGGTACATCGGGGGTATCGGTTAAGAAAATTTTCCAAGCGCAAAATAAACAGATTGTTACCAGCGCACCTGCGATTTATCGCCGTGCCGATAACAAATACGTTGTGATTTTTGGTACAGGCAGTGATTTGTATCAAAGTGATTTGGAAAACAAAGATGTGCAATCGGTTTACGGGATTTATGATGATTTGACCATTGAAAATCCTGCGGAAGTGCAGTTGTCGCAACTGTTGAAGCAAGACATGGGTGGTTCCGTTACACAAGGTACGGTGCAAACGCGTACTTTGAGCAATAAACCATTTGAAGAGAGTACACATAAAGGCTGGTATTTTGATTTGCCTGCGGGCGAACGCGTGGTAGTTAAACCTGATTTGTTATTGAAAACCGTGATTTTTACCACACGCAGCTATTCAGCTTCAAAAAGCGGTTCAGGCAGCAGCGGTTTACCAACAGGCAGCGTTGACCCTTGTATTGCCAGTAGCTCCACTTTGCAAAGTAAGGGTGAATCTTGGTTGATGCAGGTTAAATCTGACACAGGTGGCAATTTAACCAAAGATGATGTGGCAGAATATGCCTATATTGATTATTTGAATCAGAATACGGGTGCGGCTACGAAATACCGTCCTGATGTCATGTATGCGGGTTATAAATCCATTGGTGGTGGTATTTTGACTTATGTTTTGTCTTTGGGCGGCAACAATGCTGATGCGATTGGCAATGTAGGCAATGCCTATACCACAAGTGGCGATGCAGGTGGCACAGGTACCGACCCAGCCTTAACACCAGGCGGTAAGAAAGTGCGTCAATGTCTTTCAGGCAGCAACCACAGTATTTTCTTGTCGGACAGCGGTGCAAGTACAGGTGTAAACGATCCATTGTCTATTTATGGCAAGGCATGTGGTGGCGCATCATTAACCCGTTTGAGCTGGCGTGAAATTTTCTGATTTATAATCATATCAGTCTCAAATCAAAGGCTGCCTGAAAGGTTTCAGGCAGCCTTTTTGTGTATTGTATTTCTGTATTGACCGCTTTTTGTAGGGTGCGTACCACGCACCAGAATCATGGCAATTTCTTGAAACTGGGTGTGCGATACGCACAATACAAAGTATTCCAGCCCGATTTCAACGCGAACGTGGGTGAAACGCATCAACCACTTTTTTCAAACGTGCATCGGCAACATGGGTGTAAATCTGTGTGGTGGACAAATCCGAATGCCCCAATAGCATTTGCACCACGCGTAAATCTGCGCCATGATTGACCAAATGTGTGGCAAAAGCATGGCGCAAACCATGTGGGGACAAGCCTTGTATGCCCACCATTTGTGCGTATTTTGCCACAATTTGCCAAGCTAACTGGCGTGTCATACCCACGCGTTTTTGCGACACAAAAACCGCATCACAGCGCGCGCCTTTTAATAATTGTTCGCGTGCATCATGCAAATAGCGTTCCAGCCAATCCACAGCCACTTCGCCCATAGGCACAATTCGTTGTTTGCCTCCTTTGCCTATGGTATTGACCCTGTTGCGTTGCAAATCCACTTCGTGCAACTGTAAACCCACAGCTTCGCTGACACGCAAACCTGTGGCATACATCAGTTCCAGTAAAGCCTTATCGCGTAAACCATGTGGCGTATCAATATCGGGTGCAGCCAGCAGGGCTTCGGTTTGCGCTTCGGTAATTAAAGGTGGCAGAGTTTGAGCTTGCTTGCTGGTTTTGAGTTGGCGACAAGGGTTGTCTGTTCTCTGTTCGGTTTGTGCCAACCACAAATACAATTTCTTGACCGCCGCTAATGCGCGTGCTTGCGAGCGAGCTTGTTCGTCTGACACATAAATGACTTTGACCAAATCGTTTTCTTGCGCATTGAAAAAATCCAAATCCATTGCCGCCAAACGTGTTCCCACTTTTTCCAAATCGCGGCGGTATGCTGCCAAAGTGTTGTCGGCAAGGCGTTCTTGTAACCATAAATGGTCTATGAATTGTTCAATCAAATCGTGCATGGTTTAGGCTGTCTGAAATATTTTGTGTAGGGTGTGCGCCCTACAAAATGTGTTGAGTACGGTAAGATGAAATCAAATATCGTCATAGAATTGAAAAAGCAGCATGTTGTTGTCAACGACCTTATGTGTACTGCTGTATACGGCGGACGTTGTTGCCTTGTACTGTTTTTTACTTCGACAACCATAATTTTGAGCTGTTGTGCATGAATGTTTGACCTGCAAATGCCAAACGATTTTCAGGCAGCAGTCGTGTCAATGCGCCTTCATTATTTTGCAGCCAGTCTTGCCAGTTCTTTGGCTTCTTGTTCTTGCTTGTAACGGCGTAACCACTCAATTGCGGCGGCTTTTTCGCTTTCATTGCCGTATTGCGCTTGTTGTTGATAACGGCGGAATGTGGCACGGTTTTGTGCTTCTTTGATTTGGGTTTCACGGAAACTGTCGCGGTTGCTGGGTACGGCGCGTTCATTTTGTTGTGCTTGTGCGCGTGCTTTGGCTTGTGCGATAAGGGTGGCGGCATTGAGTGTTTGAGTGGGTGTGGCAATGTTTTTGTCTTTATCTGTTTTTTCGGTGGCAATACAGCGTTGTGTCGCCAGATGTTGAGCACGTTGTGCTGCCAGTGTGTCGAGACGATGTGTATGGTTTTGATAACGTTGCAAAGCGTGTTCGGCAGCAGCAAAGCGTTCAGATTGGGTGTTTTGCGCCAGATAACGTGCGCGTGGTAAATGTTCATCGGCAACAGGTTGCATATGAATGCAATCCACAGGGCAGGGGGCAACACATAAACCGCAACCTGTGCATTCATCGGCAATCACGGTGTGCATCAGTTTAGATGCACCCATAATTGCGTCAACAGGACAGGCGCGAATGCAGGCAGTACAGCCAATGCACACGGCTTCATCAATCCAAGCCAGCGCGTTTTGGTGACTTTGTGCGGGTGCGATTTCAGGCAGCCTTAATGCCTTTGCCAAATCGCGGATAACGTTTACACCGCCTGGCGCACATAAATTGATGTCGGCTTGACCTTGTGCCATCGCTTCAGCATAAGGCAGGCAGCCTGAAAAACCGCAGTCGCGGCATTGGGTTTGGGGTAGGAATTGGTTGAGTTGTTGGGCGGTTGGGTTCATGATGTTGATTTGTTTCGGGCAGCCTTGTTGTTGATCGACTGGGATTGTGCTTGTACCATCTCCCAAGCGGTTTGCACGGCGGTTTTCAGGCTGCCTGAATCGGCACGCCCTGTGCCTGCTAAATTGAATGCTGTGCCGTGATCGACTGATGTTCGGATAAAGGGTAAGCCCAGCGTGATGTTGACACCACCGCCAAAGCTGGCGTATTTGAGTATGGGTAGACCTTGGTCATGATAAGTAGCGAGTACAGCATCGGCATCTTGTAACATAAAGGGTTGAAATAGGGTGTCGGCAGGCAGGGGGTCGCTGATGTTGATGCCTTGTGCGCGTAAATTGGCAGAGGCTGGTTGCATAATGTCCAGTTCTTCGCGTCCAAGATAGCCGTTTTCGCCTGCGTGTGGATTCAGTCCTGCTAATAAGATGCGTGGTTGTGTGATGCCAAATTTGTGTTGTAAATCGTGGTGCAGAATTTGGGCAACGTTGTGTATCAATTCTGTTGTGATGGCTTTTGGCACATCGCGTAAGGGTAAGTGTGTGGTTAAGAGTGCCACACGTATACCGCCTCCTGCCAGCATCATAACCACTTGTGTCGTACCCGATTGTTCCGCCAAGTATTCGGTGTGTCCGCTGAAAAAGGGCAGACTGCCTGAATCGTTGATGAGTCCTTTGTGAACGGGAGCGGTAACCATGGCGGCAAATGTACCGTTTTGAATACCATGATGAGCGGTGTCCAATAATTCAAGCACATAAGCGGAATTGGTAGGGTTGCCTTGTCCTGCTTGGGCAGGTACACGTAAAGGTATGTGCCACACTTGTAGCGTGTTTTTTTCGGGTAAACAGGCTGCCTGAAAAGGTTGAATGTTGATGCTTTTGTTCAGCATTTGTGCACGTTGGCGTAAGAGTGTGATGTCGCCCAAAATCACGGGACGATAGGGCAGAGTGTGTGTTTGGGCAAGGTCAAGGCAGATGTCAGGACCGATGCCTGCGGGTTCGCCTGATGTGATGGCAAGTAGGGGGAGGGTGTTCATGAATGAGGGTGTTGATTAAGATGGTTATATAAATCCGCTAAACTGATGTTTAAATGTTGGATTTGTGGGTGTAATTTGGGCGGTAAGGTGTCGCCTGTTTGGTAAACCAGTTGCGTAAACAGTGTATTCAAATGTATGGATTCGGGCGCGGTTTTGAGCAACCAGCCTTTTTTACCGCGTTCTATGTAGTTGTAATCAGTCAAATCGTTGAGTAAATCGGCAAGTTGGTCGTAGCCCATCGCATGATGCTGTCTGAACGTGTGTTCGTGAACGGTTGTGCCTTGTTTATGTGCGGTATTTAAGCACAATAACAGCGCAATCGCATCATCAAAACGCAAACGGTTGCGTTCAGGCTGCCTGAATGCCGCACCACGCCAATAGGATAAACTGGCGGTAATGAGTGCACCTGTTAAAACAATCATCCACAAGATTTGTAGCCAAATTAAAAACACGGGAATGGCGGCAAATGCACCGTAAATCAGCTGATAACTGTTAAAATTGCGAATGTAAATCCCGAAGCCCCATTTGGCGGTTTCCAAGAAAATGGCGGTTATCAGTGCACCCAGTAAGGCGTGTTTCATGGAAACATGGCAATTTGGCACAAAGCGAAACAGAACAAAAAACACACCAATATCAAAACACAGTTGTCCTACAAGTTTCAGGCTGCCTGAAAAATGGGACAGTTGATTGAGTGTTTCCAAGCGCATGAAATACGCCGACAAACTGATGCTGAACCCCAATACTAAAGGTCCCAAGGTCAGCAACAACCAATAAGCAGGCAGCCTAACCCAAAATGAACATTGTTTCTGCACACGCCAGATGCGATTAAAGGTTTCGTCTATGGTTTGTACCAACATCAAAGACGTTACCACCATCATGATGATGCCAATGGAAGTGAGCCTGCCTGCTGCAGTTTTGAATTCGTCCAAATAATCAGCCACCACCGATGCGCCACTTGGCACAATATTGTTACGCACAAAATCCATGAATGCGCTGGTTACGTCGCCAAACACGGGGAACGCAGTAATCATCACCAGCATCACAGTCAGCAAAGGCACTAAAGCCAATAATGTGGTAAAAGTCAGGCTGCCTGCAACTTGTGGAACACCAACTTCCATAAAACGTTTGTAAATAAAAAGAACAAAACCAAAGGCAGGCTGGTGTTGTAAATGGCGCAAATATCGGGAAAACATCATGATAACTGCTGTCTAAATGGAAAAATCATCAGCCACAGGCGCATACAATAACTGCTCTACCCTTTGCGGTGTTAAATCAGGAGCCAAATGCCCAATGAAACCAGTCAGACAAGCACGCATCAAGGTATCGGTACGCAAAGCAATATGGCAATGTGAGGCTTCAAACAAATGTCGCACGTCCAAAATTTGCAATGAATCACAATGTGTTTGCGTTGCCACCGAGTCCAACAAAGCCACACCCAAGCCCAAACGTACATAATCTTTCAGTAATTCCGCATCAGTAGATGCAAATGTCAGATGCGGTATTGGCAAATTTGCTTTGGTAAAAGCTCGCGCAGCTGCTGTGCCTGCCTGAAAAACCGTACTGTCTGCCAATAAAGGCAAATCCGCGATGTCTTGCAAACGCAAATCTTGAGGCGAAGTTAAACCTGTTAAAGCGTGGTTTGGTTGCATCAATAAAGCATAGTGCCACGCACCACAGGGTAAACGGCGCAATACCTGCTTGTCATCAGGCAAATCCTGTCCCACAGCTAAATCTGCTTCGCCATTGCACACCATCTCAGTAATCTCCGTAGATGAACCCAATTTAATGTTGAGTATCACATCGGGATAGGCTGCCTGAAAAAAAGCCACCGTTTCAGGCAGCCTGTAACGCGCAAAAGAATGTGTGCTGGCAACCGTTAAAAAACCATCTTGCGTTCCCGCAAACTCGCTGCCCATGTTTTTGATTTTCTGCACATCACGCAAAATTTGTGCCGCTGTTTCCAAAACCGCTTCCCCAGCCTGCGTTACCGCCACAATCCGCTTGCCACTGCGAATAAAAATGGGTACACCCAATTCTTCTTCCAACATACGGATTTGCTTGGAAACACCAGGTTGAGAAGTAAACAAAGCATCAGCCGCTTCAGAGACGTTTAAATTACGGCGGTAAACCTCCACCGCATAGCGCAACTGCTGTAATTTCATGATGATTTATTTAAATTCAAAGTGTGGCTAATTTAACACAGCAAGCGACAGAAAGCAAAAATGCCAGCGGTAATAAACTGTTGTTTTTCTGCAACTCAATTTAGGGTATTTGCTTGTTTGGACGTAAAAATACATGACAAAGAACAACAACTTGGGCATGATGTCAATAGACAGTACGCGCGCTTGTTGGGCTGTCTATTGACAGTAGGGACACAATTTATTTATAGTGAGAAACTGTTAAATTTAGGTTTGCCCCGCGCTTTGCCGATAAGCTGCCTGAATCTCACGCATGGTGGGACACACAATCCGCCAATAAATCATTTTCTTGATGAGGGAACAATAAATGACTAAACAACTGAAAGTAAGCGCACTGATTGCCGCCCTGTTGGCTTCTGCTGGTGCAATGGCTCATGACAAACCTGGTTACACTATTAGCCAAGGTTCAGGTGAAGTAGTTCGCAATAACTATGGTGAATGTTGGCAAAACGCATTCTTGAACAAAGAAGCCAACGGTTTGGTTGAATGTGGTGATAAACAAGCAGAACAAGCTGTACAACCACAATATGAAACCGTTCGCGTTAGTGACAAGAAAACATTGAGTTCTGATTTCTTGTTTGGCTTTGATAAAGAAACTTTGCGTCCAGAAGCCATTGAAAAACTGAATGGTGTGGTAGCTGAATTGGCTGGAGCAGAAGTTGAAGCCGTTCGTGTGGAAGGTCATACCGACTTCATGGGTAGCGAAGCCTATAACCAAGCGCTGTCAGAGCGTCGTGCTAATGCTGTTGCACAATACCTGATTGGTCAAGGTGTGCCAGCACACAAAGTATCTACTGTGGGCTTGGGCGAAACACAAGCACGCATGACTGAATCTTGCCGAGCAGATGTTGCAAAATTGCCTCGTGCTAAAAAACGTGCAGCTCAAATCGCTTGTATTGAACCTGATCGTCGCGTAGATATTCAAATTCAGAAATTGATTACTCGCGAAGTTCAACAACGCGTGAACTGATATTTCCCCTAAATTTTATTTGGGTTTAATCAAAAAAAACCAGATTTGATATGTTCAAATCTGGTTTTTTTAAATAAATAAGTATTTTGCATCAATATATCGATATAGTCGTGAAAGTGAAAAAGCAGTACAAGGCGACAATGTCCGCAGTGTACCAAATCGTATATAAGGGCGTTGGCAACGCTGTACTGGTTTAAATTGAATTCATCATAAATTTGACAAAATAATAAAAAACAGATAAAACAGCACATTCTAATCAATTATCATCATCAAAGAATGAACCAAGTTACGATGTATACAGGACCTTATTGTCCTTATTGCACAATGGCAAAACAATTTCTCAAACAACTTGGCGTGCATGAAATCAAAGAAATTCGTGTGGACAGTGCCCCAGATGTTTATGCACAAATGCAACAATTAAGTGGTCAGCGCAGTGTACCGCAAATTTTTATTGGCAAAACACACGTTGGTGGCTTTACCGATATGTACGCCTTACATCAAAAAGGCGAATTGATGCCTTTACTGCAAACTGAAACAATTTAAATTTTTTCGTTCTGCCTGCGGATTTTATTTTCAGGCAGCTTTTATTGAACTTTGAAAGAAAGTAAATCTCATGAGCGAACAAGAACAAACTGTACAAGAACAACCTATTTTCAGTATTGAAAAATTGTATGTAAAAAACCTGTCTTTGGAAGTGCCACATGCGCCACAAATCTTCTTGGAACAAGAAACGCCGGAAGTGGATATGCGAATCAGTACCGATGGTCAGCAAATTGAAGAAGGTTTTTACGAATGCAGCGTAACCGTAACCGTTACAGCCAAACTCAGCGACAATCGTGTGGTATTTTTAAACGAAGTATCCCAAGCAGGCATTTTCCGTTTGAGTGGCATTCCAGAAGATGACATTAAATTACTATTGGGTGTTGCATGTCCCAATATTTTGTTCCCATATGCCCGTGAGGTGGTTTCCACAACTGTAACTCGTGCAGGTTTCCCACCTGTATTGTTGGCTCCCATCAATTTTGAAGCCATGTACAACCAAGCACAGGAACAAGCCGTTCAATAAATTGCTAACAAACAAAAGCATGATTAACCTTTGTTTCAGCTTTGAAACAAAAGTAACCATTTTCAGGCAGCTATGAAATATAGGCTGCCTGAAAAACATTGGGTACAAAAATGTCTGATTTTCATACCACCTTGCCAACCGCAGACAGCATTGTTTACACGCTGGACATGGTTGGCATCATCGCTTGTACTGTAGCTGCTAGTGTTTTAGCCAAGCGACTGCAGTTTGATGCTTTTGGCGCACTCATGATTTCCTTTATTGGCAGCGTAGGTGGTGGGACTTTACGCGATGTGTTGCTCAATCGCCATCCAATTTTTTGGTTGCATGACCATAACTATCTTTATACCATCTGTATTGTGTCATTTTTGGTACAAATTTTTTATCATTATATTGAAAAATTGGACAGAGCCATGCGTTGGTTTGATGCATTGGGTTTGGCAGCATTTACTGTCATTGGTATAGAGGCGGCGTTGGCACGCAATATGGGTGCACCGATTGTCATACTCATGGGCGTGTTTACGGCCGTTATTGGTGGTGTCTTGCGCGACATCGTTTGTCGCCAAATTCCTTTAGTTTTACAAAAAGAAATTTACATTACCGCTTCCATTATTGGCAGCACCTATTATTTATTGCTCTCGCATACTGACATCAGCGCATGGTTTCGCAGTATTACCACCATTTTGCTCATTTTTGTCATCAGAATGCTTGCCATTTACCGCCAATGGAATTTACCCAATATTACCTTACCAAAACGGCATTAAATGACATAAAACCCCTTTTCAGGCAGCCTAAGCCACCGAAATAACACAAAATCACATTTTTTCTTAAATATTCGCTTGATTTTAAAACAACAATTAGCGATAATCCGCGCCTAACCAAAACAGAGGTAAAATAAATGACCCTAACTAAAGCAGAATTGGCTGATATTTTGGTTGAAAAAGTCAGCAGCATCAGCAAAAACGAAGCAAAAGAAATCGTGGAACTGTTCTTTGAAGAAATTCGCACCACATTGGAACGTGGCGAAGAAATCAAAATTTCAGGTTTTGGTAACTTCCAGTTGCGCGATAAGCCACAGCGTCCCGGACGTAACCCAAAAACAGGAGAAGAAGTCCCCATTACTGCCCGCCGAGTGGTAACGTTCCACGCCAGCCAAAAACTCAAAGGCATGGTAGAGCATTATTATGATAAGCAACGCTGATTTGCCAGTCATACCTGCCAAGCGTTATTTTACACTTGCCGAAGCAGGTAATTTAGCAGGTTTAGATGTGGCACAAATTACCGAATGGCAGCAGCAAGAAGGCATGATTTTAGGAAAAGGTGCCAATACACTTACGCGTTTAGATGTCATCAAATTGCGCCAGTTGCGACACAGCATCAGTGACTATTTTGCCAAAGATGCTTTAGATGCAGACGGTATGCCGGTAATTAGTGCTGATGAAATGCGATTGGCATTGGAAAATATGTTGGCAGACATTGAAAAAAATCTTGCTCAAAGCAGTGAATAAACATATAATCCACTTTTTCATGTCGGAGTGTGGCGCAGCCTGGTAGCGCACTTGCATGGGGTGCAAGGGGTCGAAGGTTCGAATCCTTTCACTCCGACCACAATATTCCAACCAGCCGTTAAGTAAAACGGCTGGTTTTGTTTTTATCTGTCGTTTCAGCGATTGGTGTATAATTATTATTGCAGGTAAGACAGACAGTCGCCGCGTGGCAACACGGGGAGGAAAGTCCGGGCTACACAGAGCAAGATGCCAGCTAACGGCTGGGCGCGGTAACGCGACGGAAAGTGAAACAGAAAGCCAAACCGCCGATGACTGCCTGAAAAGGCAGAACAGGTAAGGGTGAAAAGGTGTGGTAAGAGCGCACCGTGCGCTTGGTAACAAGTTGCAGCAGGTCAAACCCCATTTGTAGCAAGACCAAACAGAACACATTGACGCTGCTCGCCGAGTGTTCGGGTAGGTTGCTTGAACCACTTGGTAACGGGTGGTCTAGATGAATGACTGTCCACGACAGAACCCGGCTTATCGTTTTGCCTGTAATTCTTGATTTTTGGGGTATCATAGATTGCTTTCAGGCAGCCAAATGGCTGCCTGAAATTTGATGATAAACTCTATTTTCTAAAAATTGTAATCTTTTCAGTTCATGATTTTTCAGGCAGCGTGGAGATGTTTTTTCAGGCTGCCTGAATTTTATGTCCAAAATCATGTTAATCAATATCAAAAATATTCATTAAAATCAATATTATATTAGGAATGCAGGCAGGTTAGAAAATGAATTGGTATATGAACGGTACAGGCAGCATAACCGTGCGTGTGAATGGCGAACATTGATTTTGATGAAACCATCACATTCACAAACGGCAAAACCGTCCGCAACAAAAAACGTTGGCGTTTTCAGGCAGCCAACTTTATTTTGACCGTTTTCGCAATGGCGATTATGAGCAAATATTTGAATTTAAATATGAAAATTGGAAATTTGTGTTGCAAAAACATTATTGGTGTGCGTCTGATGATTATGCTGCCAAATTAGTGTTTGTTAATTAAATTATTGTTTTTACAATTTTATTCACAGTGACAAGAAAAATGAATGTTTGCGCTACGAATATGTGGCACAATAAAGTTTTCCCGAAACATTCTGTTTTCTTTTTGGAGTTGTTCCATGAATTTCACTTTATCAAAAAATCCCACACAAAAATCACAACTGTTTGTTTGCACAGAATTGAATCAGCTCAACGATGAACACGCACAAATCGTGTTTGGCGAATTGGGCGAAAAAGACAGCTTTGCCAGTGCCAATTTGATTGTTTCAGGCAGCCTGAAAAACATTGCCGTGTTGCGTTTTGCCGATTTGAAAACCGAAACCTTGCAAAAAGCCGCCAAAGAAGCCGCCGCATGGTTGGCAAAACAAGAAAGCGCGTCTGTGCAAATTCAACCATTTTGCCATGTGGACAGCCCCCGTGTGGTGGAAACGCTGGTGGCGGCAGTGGGCGAAGCCACTTATCGCTTTGACCGTTTCAAAAAAGAAGCCAATCCAGCCAAATTGCAAGCCATTGAATTTGTGCATGAAAAGCACGAAAATGAAATTCAGGCAGCCTTAATTCAAGCGCAGGCTTTGTTGGCAGGCGTGAATTTGTGCAAAGACTTGGGCAACACCGCCCCCAATGTTTGCACGCCCACTTATTTAGCCGAAACCGCCGCCGCCGAAGCCCAAGCCCTTGGCGCAGAAGCCAAAATTTTGGGCAAAGATTACATTCAAGCCCATATGCCCTCTTTTTGGGGCGTGGCAAAAGGCAGCGTGCAAGAACCCAAATTATTGGAATTGAAATACTTTGGCGCAGCAGACCAATCAGCCGAACCCATTGTGTTGGTGGGCAAAGGTTTGACCTTTGACAGTGGCGGCATTTCGCTCAAACCAGGTGAGGCGATGGACGAGATGAAATACGATATGTGCGGTGCAGCAACCGTGATTGGCACATTCATCGCGGCGGTTAAAGCCAAGCTGCCCATCAACTTGGTGGTGGTGGTTGCCACTTGCGAAAATATGCCAGACGCAGCCGCCGCCAAACCAGGCGACATCGTTAAAGCCATGAACGGCACCACCATTGAAAACCTGAACACAGACGCAGAAGGGCGTTTGGTGTTGTGCGATGCGCTCACTTATGTGGAACAAAATTTCAAACCCAAAGCTGTGATTGATGTGGCAACTTTAACGGGCGCGTGCATCATTGCGCTGGGTCATGTGGCAAGCGGTTTGATGGCAAACAATCAAGAACTTGCCGAAGCATTGTTGCAGGCAGCCCGCGACAGCAACGACAAAGCATGGCAAATGCCCTTGTTCCCCGAATACAAAGAGCAACTGAAATCCAATTTTGCCGATTTGCAAAACATTGGCGGTCGTCCTGCTGGCACGATTACGGCTGGCACGTTCTTGGCGCATTTTGCCGAAAACATGACTTGGGCGCATTTGGACATTGCTGGCACAGCATGGAAATCGGGTGCGGCAAAAGGGGCAACAGGTCGCCCAGTACCTTTGTTGGTGCAATATTTGCGCAATCAAACCCCATAATTGTGGATACAACTTGCATTTCAGGCAGCCTGAAATCATAAAAATAAAAAATATTATTCAATAATTTACTTTATTTTTGCATTTTTAAGTTGTCAAATGTTTGACAAAATACATCAGTAAGTGCATAATATGCACTTCTTTGCCGGTGTAGCTCAGTTGGTAGAGCACCTGACTTGTAATCAGGGGGTCGCGAGTTCGATTCCTGCCGCCGGCACCAAGTTTTAAGAGACCACTTGAAAAAGTGGTCTTTTCTTTTCTATCAAATTTCCAGAACAACTGGCAAGTGGTCAGATGATGGGAATTGCAGTATTGTACTGTTGTCCATTAGCTTACCTTTGACAAAAATGTGGTCTAAACTTTGTGATGGTCGCCAACTGGGATAAGTGACACCTTCACTTAATCGGGGGTAGCTGTTTTCTTGTAATGCTGCCAGTTGTATGGATTCAGGTGGACAGTTGAAATCGCCCATTAAACATACAAATGGCTGCCTGAAACCGTTCAGGCAGCCTTATCTGGACTTATTCGTACACTTTTAATAACTCTACTTCAAAAATCAAAGTAGCATTGGGTGGAATGATACCGCCTGCACCATGTGCGCCGTAGCCCATTTCAGATGGAATGGTCAGTTTGCGTTTACCGCCTTCTCGCATACCATCGAAGCCTTCGTCCCAGCCTTTAATCACTTGACCCACGCCCAAAGTAATGGTTAAAGGTTGGTGGCGGTCAAAACTGGAATCAAATTTTGTACCATCTTCCAGCCAACCTGTGTAATGCACGGTAATGTCTTTGCCTTTTTGGGCAACTTTGCCGTTGCCGATTTGTAAATCTTCCATTTTCAAAGTCATGGTTTTACTCCATTATTTTCCAGTTTAACAAGCCACAAGCGTACCATAAAATTGGTTTTCAGGCAGCCTGTGCTACAATTGTTTTGCCATTTGGTCAAATCAAACAAGGAAAAAACATGAACATCGTCTTTCTTGACCGCGATACCTTACCCACGCGGGCTTTTAACTTCAATTTTCCACATCATTACACAGAATATGGCGTAACTGCACCCGAAGAAACCGCCGAGCGCATCGCCCAAGCCGACATCATTTTGACCAATAAAGTGGTCATTGGCGAAGCCGAATTAGCCGCCGCGCCACAGCTCAAAATGATTGCCGTGTGCGCCACGGGTTACAACAATATTGATTTACCTGCTGCCAAAGCGCGTGGCGTAACCGTGTGTAATGTGCGTGCTTATGGCAACGACAGTGTGGCAGAACACGCTTTGATGCTTTTGCTTGCGTTGATGCGTGGTTTGCCTGCGTATATGCGTGATGTGGCAGGTGGTTTCTGGCAAAAATCGCCACATTTTGCCCACTTTTCTGCCCCTTTGCGTACTTTAAATGGCAAAACTTTGGCGATTTTTGGGCGTGGTAATGTGGGGCAAACTTTTGGACGCTATGCCGAAGCTTTGGGTATGAAGGTTATTTGGGGCGAGCATAAATACGCCACAACCGTACGCGAAGGTTATACGGCGTTTCAGGCAGCTTTACAACAAGCCGATGTGGTGTCCTTAAACTGCCCTTTAAACGCGCAAACGCACCATATGATAGGCGAAGCTGAATTGCAAATGATGAAGCCACAGGCAATACTGATTAATGTGGGACGTGGTGGTTTGGCTGATGAACAAGCTGTGTTTGCTGCGCTTAAATACGGACAGTTGGGTGGTGCAGGTTTTGATGTGCTGACGCAAGAACCGCCACGCGAAGGCAATCCTTTATTAAGTCGCTTACCCAATTTGATTGTTACGCCACACATCGCATGGGCAGGCGACAATGCGCTGGAACGCATGACTGAAATCTTGGAAGACAACATCAATTTATTTGTTGCAGGTACGCCACAGAATGTGTTGTGATGCCAGATATGCACAAAAGGCTGCCTGAAAAAACGTTTGTGTTTTTCAGGCAGCCTGTATCAATGAAAATGAATCGTATGGCATACGGTCGCATAAGTGAAAAAACAATACAAGGCGAGACAACGAGAGCCGTGTACGCTTAAACATAAGGGCGTTGGCAATGCCGTAGCGTTTTTCAGTTTTACGACTTATCTTAAATTTTGAACCCAATTTTAAGGCAAATGAATTTCACCCAAAACAGGATTGGCATCAAGCCTTGTGCGACTTCGAGCCACATCTTCGGGCGCAACGCCATGCACATTCGGAAAATCATGATGTAAACGGTAAATTTCAACCATGAAACCGTGTAAACGTGCCCGTTCAATTTGCGCGTAACAGGTTTTGCTTTTTTGATTGGGATTGGCATTGATGACCAACATCGCTCGTTCGGGGTGGTGTAAACCGCGTTCAAAAGCCTGGTTTTGGCGCAACACATTATCCCGATGTGCTTGGGTAAATTGCTCAAAATCAAAATGATAAATGCCATGTTCATTGATGAGGGCTTCATCATTGTCAATTAAAACCACTTCACCATCGGGATAGATGCGCTGAAATTCCGCCATTTTTTCACGCGCAAAAGTGGATTTGCCCGAACCCTCATGTCCGCGCAACAGAATAAATTTTTGCATGATTAAGATGGATATGAAAATATTTTAGGCGACCTGCAAGTTCAAATTGTTGTTTTCGCGCCGTATTCACATAAATCATTGATGATACAGCGTTGGCATTGTGGTTTCTGTGCTTTGCAAGTGTAGCGACCGTGCAAAATCAACCAATGGTGTGCGTCCATCAAAAACTTTTTGGGCACAAACTTCATCAAATTGTCTTCCACTTCGCGCACATCTTTGCCAACCGCAATTTTGGTGCGATTGGATACGCGAAAAATGTGTGTGTCCACTGCCATTACAGGCTGCCTGAAAGCCGTATTCAACACCACATTCGCCGTTTTGCGCCCTACACCAGGCAATTTTTCCAATGCCTCGCGCGTTTGTGGTACTTCGCCACCGTGTTCCGCCAGTAAAATTTGACAGGTTTCAACAATGTGTTTGGACTTGGTTTTGTACAAACCAATGGTTTTGGTGTAGCCCATGATGCCCTCTAAACCCAAGTCCAGTAAGGCTTGCGGCGTATTGGCAACGGGAAACAACTTGGCTGTGGCTTTGTTCACACCCACATCGGTGGCTTGGGCGGAGAGCAAAACAGCAATCAGTAATTCAAATGGGCTGCTGTAATTTAATTCGGTAGTGGGATTGGGATTGGCATCGTGTAAACGCTGAAAAATTTCGTGGCGGATTTTTTGATTCATGTTTTTGTGATGATGTTTGTGGCGAAATGAGAACTTAACCAAACAGGCAAATGGTTAATTCTAAATTGAAGTAAGCTGAATTTCAAATGTGTGAATGCAATTTTGATAATGTTATGGGCTGTTAAAATGCTTTTCAGGCTGCCTTTTTATTGCGATATGCCGATGGCGACACTCCCGTCAATTGCTTAAATTGCCGCGTAAATGCGCTGTGGTCGGTGTAGCCACATTTGATTGCTATATTCACAATTGGCTCTTGCGTATTTTGCAATAAATCCAAAGCCCATTCCAAACGCATTTTTTGTACCATTTGCATGGGCGAAATGTGCAAAACTTCTTTAAATAGTCTTTCCAACTGCGACACACTGCAATTGGCATGATGTGCCAATTCAGCCACTGTCATCTTTTGTTCTAAATGCGATTTGATGTAGGCGACCGCCATTGCCAATCGTTTGTGGCGGCGTAAACGCTCGCTGTTATCTTTGTCTATGTCTATGGATACGCCTGCCATGGCAATCACTTCGCCCTGTTGATTGTAGAGCGGGATTTTTTGCGTGATGCACCAACCTTGTTTGCCCGATAAATAATTGTGTAATTCCAATTTATTTTTGATGATGCTGCCTGAAAGCACGCTCAAATCTTGGGCGGTGTATTCGCTGCCTTGATTGTTTGTGAATACTTTTTCGGCTTTTAAACCAATCAGTTGATTTTTATCGTGCAAAGCCAAACGGCTCAACAAAGTTTGATTGACCCACACATATTCTGCTTGCTGATTTTTGATGAAAAACACCACATTGTGCATGCTATCCAACAGTGGTGCGAGCGCGTGCATGTGGGCGATAAGCTGGGGCAAATCGTCTATACCCGTAAAAACAGAAGTGAGATTGTGCATAATTCATACTTTTTTATGACAAAAACATCAAATTATAGTACAAAAAATTTGTGCCGATTATGCAGAATTCGGCATTTTTTTATGCCCAAACGGCAAGCATGGCACAAACAGAATGGGTAAGATGATTTGTGTGATTTTCAGGCAGCCTGAAAAATTCAATCAATTTAAGTATCAAGGAAAAACAAATGTCTGCTCCCACCATTATCCGCATTATTGATTCGCACACAGGTGGCGAACCCACCCGCATGGTTTACGATGGTTTTCCCGTTTTACAAGGCGACACGGTTGCTGAACAACTGCATGATTTCAAACAAAATCATGACCATTTGCGCCGTGCTGTTATTTTAGAACCGCGTGGTCATGATGTGATGGTGGGTGCTTTGCTGTGTCGCCCTGCCGACCCAAAGGCTTTGACAGGTGTGATTTTTTTCAATAACGAAGGTTATTTGGGCATGTGTGGACACGGCAGCATTGGCGTAGTGGCATCGTTGGCATACCAAAACAAAATCGGCACAGGCGAACATTTTTTGGAAACGCCAGTTGGCACGATTAAAGCGGTTTTGCATGAAGATGGCAGCGTGGAAATTGTGAACGTACCTTCTTATCGTTATCGTCAAGCGGTTGAAGTGGAAGTTGAGGGTTTGGGCAAAATCAAGGGCGATATTGCTTGGGGCGGCAACTGGTTTTTCTTGGTCAGCGAACACGGGCAAACGCTTTCAGGCAGCCATGTTGCCCATTTGACCGATGTGTGTTTGCGGATTAAAGCCGCTTTGGTGCAAAACAACATCACGGGCGAAAACGGTGCAGAAATTGACCACATTGAACTGTTTGCCAACAGTGAATGTGCTGATAGCAAAAATTTTGTCCTTTGCCCTGGTGGGGAATACGACCGCTCACCCTGCGGCACAGGCACGAGTGCAAAAGTGGCGTGTTTGGCAGCCGATGGCGTGTTGCAAGCTGGGCAAATTTGGCGACAAGAAAGCATCATCGGCAGCGTATTTGAAGCATCGTATCAAACCCACCCCACGCTGCCTGAAAATGTGATTCCCACTTTGCGCGGTTCGGCACACGTTTGCGCCCAAAGCGATTTGATTTTAAACCCGAATGACCCATTCTGTTTTGGTATTGCAAAATGATGTTCAGGCAGCTTGAAAGGTGAATTTGATGAAACAAAATGCAGATGTGTGTGTGGTCGGTGGCGGGATTATTGGCTTGTGCAGCGCATTGCGTTTGCAATCGGAAGGCGTGTCGGTTTTGTTGGTGGATGCGGCAACCATAGGCTCTGGCGCATCATTTGGCAATGCGGGGCATTTGGCAGTGGAACAGGTTTTTCCAGTTGCCGAAGCTGCTGTTTTAAAACACATTCCACAAATGCTGCTTGACCCTTTGGGTGCGCTGCGGATTGACTGGCGTTATCTGCCCAAATTGATGCCTTGGGCGTGGCAATTGCTGAACAATATGCGTCCATCGCGTTTTGCTGCCATACACGCAGCCTTGAAAAACATCAACAGCATCAGCTTACTCGCGTGGCAACAATTTGCCGAAAAATGGGATTTACAGGATTTTGTGCGTGTGGAAGGTTCATTGCTGTGTTGTGAAACCGAGCAAGGCGTGGCGCATTTACAAGCACACGGCAAAAAATTGGCAGAAATGGGCATTTCCACCGAATGGCTGCCTGAAAACGCATTGCGTGAACGTGAACCGCATTTGGCACACACACAAAAAGGCGCGTTGTTGTTTCCGAATACAGGGCATATTGTGGATTTGCCTGCGGTGATGAACACAATTCGCCAACATTTTTGTGAATTGGGTGGTGAAGTCCAAGAAAATTGCCGTGTTTGGGACATTCAACATCGTGAAAATGGCGTGATTTTGCAAACCGAACAAGGTCAAATTCATGCGCAAAATGTTTTGCTGGCAACAGGCGCGTTTTCCAAACAATGGGTGGCACAAAGCACAGGCGTGAATGTGCCTTTGGATACGGAACGCGGTTATCATTTAATGTTACCCAATGAAATCAATAAATTGTCTATTCCCGTTACCAGTTTGGAGCGGCGTTTCATCATGACACCGATGAATGGCGGTTTGCGTTTGGCTGGCACGGTGGAATACGCAGGTTTGCACGCACCACCGAATATGAATCGCGCACGAAATTTATTGCATTTGGCGCAATCCATGTTCACCAATCCTTTAAATTCACACAACAACAGCGAATGGATGGGTTTTCGCCCCACCACAGCCGATTCTTTGCCTGTCATTGATAAAGTTGGGCGTGTGTTGTTGAACTTTGGACACCAGCATTTGGGTTTAACGCAAGCCGTTGCCAGTGCAAATATTTTGGCTGACCACTATTTTGGTAGGCAGCCTGAAATTTCACCTGAACCATATCGTTTGGCGCGTTTTGGTACGCCCAAATTGCCATAAAACATTTTTCAGGCAGCCTGAAAACATCATTTTTCCCTTTTTCACTCATCATCAAAGGATTGAATATCATGAACTTAAAAGGCATTTTTGTTCCCATCGTTACCCCTTTTACCGCAGACAACCGCATTGACATCGTCAAACTGAAACAGTTAGCCGAACAATTCATTCAAAAAGGCGTGGCAGGCATTGTGGCTTGTGGCACAACGGGCGAATCTTATACATTCAGCCCCGAAGAACGCACCCAAGTTCTGACCGCCATTGCCGAAGTGGGCAAAGGCAAAACCACCTTGATTGCAGGCATCAACAGCTTATCCACCGACCACAGCATCGCTTTGGCGCACGAAGCGAAAAGTTTGGGTTATGACGGCTTGATGCTCGCACCCAATGCGTACAGTTTACCCAGTCAAGACGGCATCATCGCGCATTTTGAAACGGTGGCATCTGCCGTACAAATGCCGATTGTGATGTACAACTTCCCTGCTCGCGTGGGCGTGAACATGGAGTTTGAAACCGTACAACATTTGTCGCAAAACCCATACATTGTGGGCATTAAAGAAAGCAGTGGCAATTTCAGTCAGGCTTTGCGTTTGTTACAAGCCGATTTACCTGATTTTGAAGTGGTGTGCGGTTGTGATGACCAGCCTGTTGATTTCTTTTTTTGGGGTTGTCAAAGCTGGATTGCGGGCGCGGCAAATGTGTTTCCAGAAGAACAAGTTGCCCTGTTTCAGGCAGCCCAAAATCAAAATTGGGACGAAGCCAAACGCATTATGACCGCCATGTATCCCGCTTTGCATTCTATGGAATCGGGCGATTACAACCAAAAAGCCAAAGCAGGCTGCCTGAAAGGAACTTTTGATGCAGGCAAGGTTCGCATTCCCTTAATCAATTTGAATGAAAACGACAAAGCCGATTTTGTGAAATTGGTCAAACAAGTTTAAACCCCCAATCATCAAGGACAGACATCATGAGCATCAAAAATAAAGACGATATTTTCGCAGCCGCCCGTTCAGGCAGCCTGTTTGCAGGACATTGGATTGTGGGCGACAGCAGCAGCGACACTTTACCCAACACCACGCCCATTGACGGCAGCGTGATTGGCAAAATTGCCGATGGCAACAGCAATGATGTGGACACCGCAGTTCGTGCAGCGCGCGCCTGTTTTATGCAAGGTGAATGGCGTTTGCAACCGCCAGCCGAACGCAAGCGCATCATGCAAAAATGGGCAAGTTTGATGCAAGAACACATTGAAGAACTTGCCGCTTTGGATTGCATTGATGCAGGTAAACCCATACGCGAATGTCTGAATACCGATATGCCTGCCACCATTGACACTTTCCATTGGTATGCCGAAACCGTCGATAAAGTGTTTGGCAAAACCGCCCCAGCAGGTGCAGATGTGTTGTCGTGGATAGTGCAAGAACCCATTGGCGTGGTGGCAGCCGTGTTGCCGTGGAATTTCCCAGCACAGATGTTTGCGTGGAAAGTTGCCCCCGCTTTGATTGCAGGCAACAGCGTCATTGTGAAACCTGCCGAATTGACTTCGCTGTCTGCCTATCGCCTGATTGAATTGGCGTATGAAGCGGGTGTGCCAAAAGCCGCTTTGCAAATGGTGTGCGGACGTGGCGAAACAGTGGGCGCAGCAATCGGTTTGCACCCCGATATTGACATGGTTTCGTTCACAGGTTCAACCGAAGTGGGGCGTTTGTTTTTGAAATATTCAGCCCAAAGCAATTTGAAAGAAATCGTGTTGGAATTGGGCGGTAAAAGTCCACAAATCGTGTTTGAAGACGCGGTTTTAGACGACAACGCCATCAACAGCATTTTGGCAGCCGCATTTTGGAATATGGGCGAAAATTGCAGTTGCGGTTCACGTTTGTTGGTACACAGCAGCCTGAAAGCCGAATTGCTGCAAAAACTCAAAACAGGTTTGGCAGATTGGCAAATGGGCGACCCACGCGATGAAAACGTGTCCATTGGTCCAATGGTGGAACAGGCGCATTTTGACAAAGTACAAGCCCACATCGCAGCAGCACGTCAAGCAGGCGCGGTGCAAATCAACGAAACACAGAATAACGCGGTTTCAGGCAGCCTGTATGTTGCACCTGTGATTTTTGATGGTGTTACGGCTGACATGACATTATTCCAAGAGGAAGTGTTCGGTCCTGTATTGGCAGTCAGCACGTTTGACAGCGAAGAAGAAGCCATTTCACTTGCCAACAACAGCCAATACGGTTTAGCCGCATCGTTTTACACACAAAATTTGAAACGCGCTTTGCGTGTAGCAGCCCAAATTCAGGCTGGCACGGTGTCCATCAACGGCTTTTCCGAAGGCGACATCACCACCCCATTTGGCGGCTACAAACAATCGGGCTTTGGCGGACGCGACAAAGGTTTGGAAGCCCTGTCGCAATATTGCCAAACCAAAACCGTGTGGGTCGTGGGCTAAATTCAGTGAAACGATAAGATGTTTTCAGGCAGCCTGAATGGGCAAATACCTAAAATGTAGGGTGTGTATCACGCACCAAATCATTCAAATCACTTGATAATTGCACCCTACATGAATTTTATCGTGTACTTTCAGGCAGCCTGAAACCCCAAATCACAACACATCAGGAAACGCAATCATGGAAAAACTCATCAATACATTGGTTGATTATATTTGGAGCGATGCACTGGTTTATTTGGCGTTGGCGGTGGGCATTTATTTTACGATTGCCACGCGTGGCGTACAGTTTCGTTATATTGGCGAGATGGTGCGCTTGTTGTTTGATAAACCGCAATCGCAACAAGGGGTCAGTTCATTTTCCGCCTTTTGCATGGCGTTGTCGGGACGCGTGGGCGTGGGCAATATTGCAGGTGTGGCAACCGCCATTGCATCAGGCGGGCCGGGCGCGGTTTTTTGGATGATTGTCATGGGCTTGCTCGGAGGTGCAAGCGCATTTGTGGAATCCACATTGGCACAAATCTACAAAGAAGAAACCGATGGACAATATCGCGGAGGCTCGCCTTATTACATTGAAAAAGGCTTAAAACTGAAAACCTTTGCCATGATTGTGGCGGCAGTAACAGGTTTGTCTTACGGTGTACTTGTGCCAGGTGTACAAGTGAACACGATTGCCGCATCATTTGAAGGTGCATTTGGCTTTACACCCATGATTACAACGGCTTTTGTGGTTGTGCCTTTGGCGTTCATCATTTTGGGTGGCATCAAACGCATCGCCCGTGTTGCCGATAAAATCGTACCCTTCATGGCTGTGGCATATTTGTTGATGATGGTCATTGTATTGGCAGTAAATTTGACTGTGCTGCCTGAAATGTTTGCCCTGATTATCCGCAGTGCGTTTGGCATGGACGCAATATTTGGTGGCATGGTAGGAACAGCCGTTTCTTGGGGCGTGCGCCGTGCGGTGTTTTCCAATGTGGCAGGTGCAGGCGAAGCGACATTCAGCTCGGCAGCCGCATCGGTGTCGCACCCAGCCAAACAAGGTTTGGTACAAGCGTTTTCGGTGTATGTGGACACGGTTTTGGTTTGCACAGCAACCGCTTTAATGATTTTGTCCACAGGTTCATACAATGTACGCGGCACAGACGGCACCATGTTGGTGGAAAACTTGGCAGGTGTGGCAGCAGGCACAGCATTTACACAAAACGCGGTTTCCAGCGTGTTTTCGGGATTTGGTCCAGCGTTTGTGGCAATTGCGGTATTCTTGTTTGCGTTTACCTGCTTATTGGCATACTACTACATTGCCGAAACCACGCTGGTTTATTTAGATAAAAAGCAGCGTTATCCCCAATTAACAACTGCATTGAAACTGGTGTTTTTGGTGGTGTGTGCGTTTGGGGGATTGCAATCGGCAGGCATGATGTGGGCATTGGGCGACATTGGTTTTGGCAGCATGTGTTATTTGAATTTCATTGCCATAGTTTTGTTGAGTAAACCCGCTTTCAAAGCTCTGAAAGACTACGATGAACAGAAAAAACGCGGCATAGACCCCGTGTTTGATGCCCAAGTGGCTGGTGTGGAAAATGCACCGTTTTGGCAAAAGAAATAAGCGCGTTTGATGAAATTCAGGCAGCCTGAAATCACATTCAGGCTGCCTGAAATTTTTTTACTTCAAATTACTTGGCAAATTTTTCCAAAGCAACCACGGCTGGCAATGCCTTGCCCTCCAAAAACTCCAAGAACGCGCCACCGCCTGTGGAAATGTAGCCAATTTGCTCGGTAATGCCAAATTTCGCAATCGCCGCCAAAGTGTCGCCACCGCCCGCAATCGAGAAACCTGCACTTTCCGCCACCGCGTGTGAAACGGTTTCTGTGCCACTTGCAAATTGGGCAAATTCAAACACGCCCACAGGTCCATTCCACACGATTGTGCCTGCGTTTTTGATGATTTCGGCAAGCTGTTGTGCGGATTGTGCGCCAATGTCCAAAATCATGTCGTCTGCGGCAACGTCTTCAATGGCTTTGTGTTCGGCTGGGGCGGTTTCGGCAAATTCTTTTGCCGTTACCACATCAACGGGCAAAGGCACAACACCGCCTTTTGCCGCCATTTTGGCGATGATTTTTTTCGCTTCGTCCACCAAATCGGGTTCAGCCAGCGATTTGCCAATCGGCTTGCCCTGCGCCAACAAGAACGTATTGGCAATGCCACCACCCACGATGAGTTGGTCAACTTTATCCGCCAAACTTTCCAAAATCGTCAATTTGGTGGACACTTTGCTGCCTGCCACAATCGCCACCATGGGGCGAGCGGGATTTTTCAAGGCTTTGCCCAGCGCGTCCAATTCAGCCGCCATCAAAATCCCTGCCACCGACACAGGCGCAAATTGCGCCACCGCTTCGGTAGAGGCTTGGGCGCGATGAGCCGTGCCAAACGCATCGTTCACAAACACATCGCACAAGCTGGCATAGGCTTTGCCCAATTCGGGGTCATTTTTGCCTTCGCCTTTGTTGATGCGGACGTTTTGCAACAAAGCCACTTCGCCCGTTTTCAGGCTGGGTGGGTTGTCGCGCCAATCGTTCAACACTTTGATTTCTTTGCCCAACAATCCGCCCAAATGCGCGGCAACGGGGGCAACATCGTCTTCGGGGTGAAATTCGCCTTCGGTGGGACGACCCAAATGCGTCATCACAATCACGGCTGCGCCCTTGTCCAGCGCGTACTGAATGGAGGGCAAAGACGCACGAATGCGCGTGTCATCGCTGATTTTGCCGTCTTTAAAAGGCACGTTCAAATCGGCGCGGATTAACACGGTTTTGCCTTGCAAATCTTGGTCGGTCAATTTCAAAAAGCTCATGGGTTTTGTCCTTGTTTTGGTTTGAGAAAATGCGGTTTCAGGCAGCCTGAAAATCAATTATCGCATATTCGGGAAAATGCCCTTCATGCCCTTTGCCATACGCATCAATTTTTGCATGTTTTTGCCGCTAAACATTTTCATCATTTGTTGCGATTGTTCAAATTGTTTCAGCATTTTGTTCACTTCTTGAACTGTGGTGCCAGCACCTGCCGCAATGCGTTTTTTGCGACTGGCTTTGATGATGCTGGGGTTGGCACGTTCTTTTGGGGTCATGGAATTGATGATGGCTTCAACGTGTGCCATCGCTTTTTCTGCTGTGCCTTCGGGGATTTGTTTGGAAATCTGCCCCAATTCCCCTGGCATTTTGGAGAGCAAATTCTCAAAACCGCCCATATTGCGCATTTGTTGAATTTGCGCTTTAAAGTCATTCAAATCAAAGTCTTTGCCGCGATGCAATTTTTGCGCCATTTCTTTGGCAATTTCTTCGTCAATGCCTTTTTGCACATCTTCAATCAAAGTCATCACATCGCCCATGCCCAAAATGCGGCTGGCAATGCGTTCGGGGTGAAACGGCTCCAAACCATTGATTTTTTCGCCCACGCCAATGAATTTAATCGGTTTACCCGTGATTTGGCGCACCGACAATGCCGCACCACCACGCGCATCGCCGTCCATTTTGGTCAAAATCACGCCCGTTAAAGGCAGGGCTTCGTTAAAGGCTTGGGCGGTGTTTACCGCGTCTTGACCCAACATCGCGTCCACCACAAACAGGGTTTCAATCGGCTTGATGGCGGCATGAATGGCTTTGATTTCATTCATCATTTCTTCATCTATTGCCAAGCGACCTGCCGTGTCCACCATCAAAATATCGTAAAAATGTTTTTTGGCATAATCTTGCGCCGCCAACGCAATTTCAACGGGTTTTTGCGATACATCGGACGGGAAAAAGTCCACTTGCACTTGTTCTGCCAGCAATTTCAACTGTTCAATCGCGGCAGGGCGGTACACGTCTGCCGATACGAGCAGGATTTTCTTTTTCTTGTCTTGGTCTTTGATGAATTTGGACAATTTGCCCACGGTGGTGGTTTTACCTGCACCTTGCAGACCTGCCATCAAAATGGTGGCTGGCGGCGCGGCTGCCAAATTTAATTGGCTGTTTTCTTTGCCCATCAGTTCAATCAGGGCTTCGTTCACAATGCCGAAAAAGGCTTGGTCGGGCGTGAGCGTGTCGGCAAATTCTTTGCCCAAAGCGCGTTCTTTGACTTGATTGACAAAGTCTTTCACAATCGGCAAAGCCACGTCTGCTTCCAGCAATGCCAAACGCACTTCGCGCAGGGCTTCTTTGATGTTGTCTTCGCTTAATTTGGATTGTCCGCGTATGTCTTTGAATACTTTTGAGAAACGTTTGGTTAAATTGTCTAACATATTTTATTCCTTGAAATCATCTTTTTCAGGCTGCCTGAAAGACTGAATGTTTAGAGTGCGTATCACACACCGATATCTAAGCCTTATTTCAACAATTTGGTGCGTGATGTGCATCAACAAGATATAAAAAAATGACAGTAAAATTGTGTTTTCAGGCAGTCTGTCGGTCAAATTAAATGCGTGGTATTTTAACACAGAGCAATAAAGGCTGCCTGAAAGGTATCATGTGAATTTGGGTAAGTCATTATTTGTATTGATATGGGTCTTAAATAATTGTTAATGATATTGGATAGTATTTAGAATTTCAGTCAAGTTTTTTTAACTGCTTTCACGGGAGGACGGTTATGCCACATTTTGACTGCTGCCATTGCTGTCTGCAATGGTTTACCATAGACCCGAGAATGTCTTTCTTTTTTCCATAAAAACCTTTGTGCTTGCCAAAGTCAAAGTCTGTATTCAAGCTGATGAATATGGATTTTTAATCGTATCTGCCTGTTGGTGGCATACGATTGGTTTTTCTTGCTTTTAAATTATATAATTTATTGAGAAAAAAGGAATTTTATTATGGAAAATTTCAAACATTTCCCTGAACCTTTTCGCATTCGCGTGATTGAACCTGTTAAACGCACCACACGTGCGTATCGTGAAGAAGCCATTTTGAAAGCAGGCATGAACCCCTTTTTGTTGGACAGCGAAGACGTGTTCATTGATTTGCTGACTGACAGTGGCACAGGCGCGATTACCCAAAACATGCAAGCCGCCATGTTGCGCGGCGATGAAGCGTACAGCGGCAGCCGCAGTTATCATGCTTTGTGCGATGCGGTGCGTGATATATTTGCCTATGAATACACCATTCCCACGCATCAAGGGCGCGGCGCGGAACAAATCTACATTCCCGTTTTGATTGCCAAGCGCGAACGCGAAAAAGGTTTAGACCGCAGCAAAATGGTGGCTTTGTCCAATTATTTCTTTGACACGACACAGGGGCATACCCAAATCAATGGTTGTACCGTTCGCAATGTCTATACGGAACAAGCATTTGATACTTCGGTGCAAGCCGATTTCAAAGGCAATTTTGATTTAGACAAATTGGAAGCCGCCATTTTGGAAGTGGGGGCACAAAATGTGCCATACATTGTTTGTACGATTACGTGCAATTCGGCTGGTGGTCAGCCTGTTTCCTTGGCAAACATGAAAGCCATGTACGCCATCGCGCAAAAATATGATATTCCTGTGATTATGGATTCGGCACGTTTTGCGGAAAATGCTTATTTTATTCAACAGCGTGAAGTAGGCTGCCTGAACCGCAGCGTTGCCGACATCACGCGCGAATGCTATCAATATGCCGATATTTTGGCGATGTCTGCCAAAAAAGATGCGATGGTGCCAATGGGCGGCTTGCTGTGTTTCAAAAACGAAAAATGGCTTGATGTGTACAATGAATGCCGTACGCTGTGTGTGGTGCAAGAAGGTTTCCCCACTTATGGCGGTTTGGAAGGCGGTGCAATGGAACGCTTGGCGGTCGGTTTGTATGATGGTATGCGCGAAGATTGGTTGGCATACCGCATTGCCCAAGTACGTTATTTGACCGAGGGTTTGGAAAGCATCGGCATCGTTTGCCAACAACCAGGGGGACATGCGGCATTTGTGGACGCAGGTAAATTGTTGCCTCATATTCCAGTAGACCAATTCCCAGCCCATGCTTTGTCGTGCGAATTGTATAAAGTGGGTGGCATTCGTGCGGTGGAAATTGGTTCATTGTTATTGGGACGCGACCCAAAAACAGGTTTGCAATTGCCTTGTCCTGCGGAATTGTTGCGTTTAACCATTCCACGTGCCACCTACACGCAAACCCATATGGACTTCATTATTGAAGCCTTTGGCGAAGTGAAGAAACATGCCGACAGCATTAAAGGTTTAACTTTTATTTATGAACCGCCTGTATTGCGTCATTTTACGGCACGTTTAAAAACGGTATAATTGAACCTAAATTTAGGATAAAATGGCAATCATTTGTTTATTTTATGATTTTTTTGACGTTTTATCCTGAAAATATGTTTCTTTCAATCAAGACTTCCAGGCAGCCTTGTATATTCGCATTCCAAGTTAAGGGTAAGTTGTAACAGTATCTTTGTCATCAAGGCATCATCTCTTGGTACACGACAATTTGTTATTTCTTATTCTTTTCCCCTTCAGGGAGAGGGCAGATTTTAGGCTGCCTGAAAGCCCATTTTCCCAAACGCATTGACATAAAAGGTGAAAAAATCATGGAAAATCAAAAACAACCGTCTGTTTTAGGTGGAGCGTGCATCATCGCGGGTGTATGCGTGGGTGCAGGTATGTTGGCATTGCCCAGCGCGGGTTCGGGTGCATGGACAATTTGGAGCAGTTTGGTCTTGATTTTGACGATGATTGTGATGACTTTATCGGGTTGGCTGTTGTTGGAAGTGTACAAAAATTACGATTTACGCGCTTCATTTAGCACTGTAACCCGTGAGATTTTGGGCAATGGAGTCAATATCATCAACAATTTGGCGGTGTATTTTGTGGGAGGGATTTTGTTGTATGCCTACATCACCACATTGGGTGGCATTTTCAGTGCAATGTTTGGCGTATCCAGTCAGTTTGCTTCCTTGGTAAGTTGTGTGCTGTTTGGTGGATTTGTGTGGCATTCCACACGTGCGGTAGACAGAATTTCAGTATTGTTGATTGTGTTGATGGTGGTGACTTTTGTGTTCAGCATTTTTGGTTTGACGGCAAACATCAATCTTGCCATGTTGTTTGACAGCCAAAACACCAACGCCAGCTACACGCCTTATGTGATGATGTTGATTCCTGTAGCATTAACTTCGTTTGGTTATCATCATTCGGTAACGTCTATGCGCGCGTATTATGGCAATGAAAAAACCGCTGCCAAAGTGATTGTGTACGGTATGTTGATGGCTTTGGGGATTTATTTGTTGTGGATTTGGAGTATTTTTGGTAATTTGCCGCGCAACAATTTTGCGCCTGTGATTGCAAAAGATGGCGATGTTCATGTTTTGTTACAAACTTTGGGTGGTGTATTGGCTTCTGAAAGTGTACAAAAAGCGATTGATTCTTTTGCCTTGGCGGCGGTGTTGTCTTCATTTATTGGCGTGGGATTGGGTTTGTTTGATTTTCTTGCGGATTTTTTGAAATTGAAAGATGACCGTCTAGGTCGCAGCAAAACGTGGTTGTGTACTTTTTTGCCGCCATTGGTTTTGTCTTTGATTGCACCATTTGGTTTTGTGCAAGCGATTGGTTACGCAGGTGCGGTGGCAACCATTTGGACGTGTATTGTGCCTGCTTTGCTGGTATATATTGTCCGCCGAAAAAATCCGCAACAACAAGGCTTTAAAGTTGGCGGTGGCGTGTTTGTGATTGGATTGGTGTTGTGTTTTGGTGTATTGACTGCCGTGTTTCACTTTATGAATATGGCGGGCATGTTGCCTGTATTTAAGGGCTGATGGTATACCAATTCAATTCATTAAATAATTGAGATAAGTTGAAAAACAGAAACCCAATCTATTCAAAGATTGGGTTTCTGTTTAATTTGGCTCCCCGAGCTGGGCTCGAACCAGCGACCTGCGGATTAACAGTCCGTA
>NZ_JAUNEC010000066.1 GCF_030525755.1 Alysiella sp. | reverse complement strand
GATTTTGGCGCAGACGCGGTTTACGCAGGTTCGCCACGCTATTCTTTGCGCGCGCGTAACAATGAATTTGCCAAACTGGACGTTTTACAACAAGGCATCAGCGAAGCCCACGCGCGTGGCAAAAAGTTTTTCCTAACCGTGAACACCATTCCGCACAATTCCAAACTGAAAACGTTTATGAACGACATCGCGCCACTGGTTGCCATGAAACCCGATGCCATGATTATGGCAGACGCAGGCTTAATCATGATGATGCGCGAACATTATCCCGAAATGCCCATTCATCTTTCCGTGCAAGCCAACACCACCAATTATTGGGGCGTGAAATTTTGGCAAAACATTGGCGTGGAACGCATTATTTTGTCGCGCGAATTGAGTTTGGAAGAAATTGCCGAAATCCGCCAACAATGCCCCGATATTGAATTGGAAGTGTTTGTGCATGGCGCGTTGTGCATTGCTTATTCAGGTCGTTGTTTATTATCGGGTTATTTCAATCACCGCGACCCCAATCAAGGCACTTGCACCAATTCTTGCCGTTGGGATTACAAAGTCCACGACACGGAAACGGACGAAATGGGCGATGCCAAATTGTTGAAAGGATTCAATTTTCATCAAGCGCAAGAAGATGCAAACTCGGCATTTGAAGGCATTAACGGTCAAAAACGCCACCCCTATGCCGATAAAGTTTTCTTGATTGAAGAAGCCAATCGCCCCAACGAACTCATGCCGATTATGGAAGACGAACACGGCACTTACATCATGAATTCCAAAGACTTACGCGCGATTGAGCAAGTGGCAAAGCTGGCTGAAATTGGCGTGGACAGCCTGAAAGTGGAAGGGCGCACCAAGTCGGTTTACTATGTGGCGCGTGTGGCGCAGGCTTATCGCAAAGCGATTGATGACGCGGTGGCAGGAAAACCATTTGATTACAGCCTGTTAGCCGAATTGGAAGGCTTGGCAAATCGCGGTTACACATCGGGCTTTTTGGAACGCCACCAAACGCAGGAATACCAAAATTATTTGTACGGACATTCCATTGCGAAACAAAGCCAGTTTGTTGGACAAATTACCGAAATTGACGCAGAAGGCTGGGCGACCATTGATGTGAAAAACAAATTTTCGGTGGGCGATACTTTGGAGATTATCCACCCAAGTGGCAACCAATTGATTGTGTTGGACAAAATGAAACGCAAAGGCGTGGAAACCGATGTGGCGGCTGGCAATGGCATTCAGGTGCAAATCCCGAATATGCACGGACGCGATAAGGCTTTGGTGGCGCGTGTGATTCAGAATGGGTAAAACCCAAATGTAGGGTGCGCATGGCGCACCCTACGTTTTCTATTCACTTTTTAAACTGCTTTTTAATAAAGCAATAATTTCTTTTAAATGGCAACACACAAGGTGCACACGATTTATTCGCCGTACTCACACAAATTGAGCAGGAATACGGCGGGAATCGCCTAGCGTGGTTCAGTTCCCCCCGAAACTGCCGACCGTGTTCAGCAAATCCAACAACGTGCCTTACAATTGAATTATCAGCAACATCAGAATGTACATGAAAATCTGTGGCGTAAATGATATGATTGTTTTTCAGGCTGCCTTTCAATATACGACTCAATTCATGTAAGGTGTGCATGACGCACTTACTTTATTTAAGGTTCGCCCAATTACCGTGTACTGAAAAGCAGTCTGAAACACATCAAAATGATGTTCAGGCAGCCTGAAAAAAGGAAACAACACAAAAATGAACACAACCTCTCTTTTGCAAATTGATAATTTAGCCGTTACTTTTGGTAAGGGCGAACGTGCGTTTCGTGCGGTGGACAATGTTTCGTTTCGACTCAATCAGGGTCAGGTTTTGGCGGTGGTAGGCGAATCGGGTTCGGGCAAATCGGTTACGATGATGGCCCTGATGGGTTTGTTGCCCAGTTCAGCGACCATTACAGCGGACAAGATTTTGTTTGACAATAAAGATTTGCAAACCATGGCCGCCAAGCAAAAACGCGACATCATCGGTAAAGACATTTCCATGATTTTCCAAGACGCGATGACGAGTTTGAACCCCAGTTTCACGATTGAAACGCAAATCACGGAAGTGTTGAAAGCGTATTTGGGTTTGAAAGGTGATGCGGCGAGAAAGCGTGTGTTGGAATTATTGGAATTGGTGGAAATTCCAGATGCGAAAAACCGCCTGAAAGTCTACCCACACCAGCTTTCGGGAGGCATGAGTCAGCGCGTGATGATTGCGATGGCGATTGCGTGTGAGCCGAAATTGTTGATTGCGGACGAGCCAACTACGGCTTTGGACGTTACGGTTCAGGCGCAAATTATGGCTTTACTGGCGAAATTGCAAGCTGAAAAAAACATGGCGATGATTTTGATTACGCATGATTTGGGCTTGGTGGCGGAAAATGCACGTGATGTTGCCGTGATGTATGCAGGGCAAGTAATTGAAACCAATCACGTTCCGTATATTTTCCAAAATCCCGCTCACCCTTATACGCAGGCTTTGTTGGCGGCGATTCCTGAATTGTCCATTGGGCAGAAACGCTTGCACAGTTTGCCAGGTGTTGTGCCGAGTCAATACGACCGACCACAGGGCTGTTTGTTGTCGCCGCGTTGTCCGTATGTGAAAGAGCGTTGCCATACGCCGCCGCCTGTTCAATCACACGAACGCGGCATGGTTCGTTGCATACACACGCAAACTCCAAGCCGAACAGCCACAACCACAGGAGAAAACGCATGAGTGAAAACATTGTTTTAGAAGCCAAAAACTTGGCAAGATATTATCCTGTTTCACAAGGTTTAGGCAAAGCAAAAAAATACGTCAAAGCCTTAAACGGCGTGTCGTTTACTTTGCAGGCAGGCAAAACATTGGCGATTGTGGGTGAATCGGGTTGTGGCAAATCCACTTTGGCACGGCAATTAACCTTGATTGAACCGCCCAGTTCAGGCGAATTGTTCATCAACAACGCGCCAACCGCCAAATTAAGCAAATCGCAATTAAAACATTTGCGTACCGAAATTCAGATGGTGTTTCAAAATCCGTATGGCAGTTTAAATCCGCGTCAAACCATTGAATACCAATTAGCCGAACCTTTAACCATTCATACCAAATTATCTCGTGCCGAAAAACACGAAAAAGTGGTGGAAATGATGAAAAAAGTCGGTTTGCGTCCTGAACATGCCCAGCGTTATCCGCATATGTTTTCGGGTGGGCAACGTCAGCGTATTGCTTTGGCAAGGGCGATGATGTTGAATCCGAAAATCGTGGTGGCAGACGAACCGACTTCCGCTTTGGACGTGTCCATTCAAGCGCAAGTGTTGAATTTGTTTATGGATTTGCAAGACGAATTTCACACGGCTTATGTGTTTATTTCGCATAATTTGTCGGTGGTACAACACGTTGCCGATGAAGTGGTGGTAATGTATTTGGGCAAAGTGGTGGAACACGGCAGCCGTGATGCTTTGTTTGATGCGCCACAACACCCTTACACGCAAGCCTTGCTTTCCGCTGCCCCCAGCGTAAACGGACACAAAACTAAATTGACTTTGGAAGGCGAATTACCCAGTCCGCTGAATCCGCCAACGGGTTGTGCTTTGCATCAGCGTTGCCCCCATGCCAACGCGCAATGCGCCCAAACCGAACCTGAATTGCGCGAGTGGCAAGGACGAAAAGTGGCATGTTTGCGATTGGAAGAGATTGACGCGTAAAAACAAATAGGCTGCCTGAACGCAGAGACCATGCCTTTCAGGCAGCCTGAAACTTTTGTTTAATCCACAATATCTTTTATTCTTGAATGTTAATGACGGTGTTGAATGGGGTTGAACAAAGATTTCAGCCTGATTGCTGGTATGAAAAATGAACTTAACTTTAACCATTGCCCTGTGTGCAGGTGAAGCATCGGGTGATTTGCTCGGCGCACATTTGATTGAAGCCATTAAAAAGCAACGCCCCGATGCTCAATTCATTGGTATTGGTGGTCCCTTGATGATTGCCGCAGGCTGTCAAAGTCTGTTTGACCAAGAAAAGTTGGCGGTGCGTGGCTATGTGGAAGTCATCAAAAGGCTGCCTGAAATTCTGAAAATCCGTCGTGAATTGGTGGCAAAATTGTTGCACATTCGCCCCAATGTGTTTGTGGGTATTGATGCACCTGATTTCAATTTGGGTGTTGCTGCTCAACTCAAATCTGCTGGCATACCGACCGTGCATTATGTTTCGCCGTCCGTTTGGGCATGGAAACAAGGGCGTGTAAAAACCATTGTGCAACAAGTGAATCAAGTTTTGTGTTTATTTCCTATGGAAGCCCCTTTGTACCAAGCGGCAGGTGGACAAGCCTTGTTTGTGGGACACCCTTTGGCACAAAAATTACCAATAAATGCTGATAAAATGGTGGCACGCGAACGCTTAAAGCTGCCTGAAAATGTGCCTGTGTTTGCTGTGTTGCCAGGCAGTCGTGTCAGCGAAATTGATTATATGGCGCCGACTTTTTTTCGCACCATACAACTGCTGTTGCGCGAATTACCCGATGCCCAATTTATCGTACCTTATCCAACTGCTGCCACACGCAGCCGTTTACAACATCATTTGGCGCAACCTGAATTTGAAAAACTGCCCATTCGTTTACAGGCAGCCAAAACCGATTTGGCGTGTACTGCTGCTGATGTGGTGTTGGTAACCAGTGGCACAGCCACGTTAGAAGTGGCATTGTGCAAACGCCCGATGGTCATCAGCTACAAAATTTCGCCGCTCACTTACCATTTGGTCAGACACAAAATCAAAGTGCCTTATGTGGGTTTACCAAATATTTTGTTGAACAAATCCGTTGTACCCGAATTATTGCAACATGATGCCACACCCGAAAAATTGGCAGCGGCACTGTTGGACTGGTACAGGCAGCCTGAAAAAATTGCCCAATTGGAACAGGATTTCAGACAGCTGCATGAAATGTTGTTACAAGACACAGATAAACTGGCAGCTGATGCGGTTTTGGCGCAGATTGTGGTTAATTAAAATTCACCTTGTATTTGCATGATTTTGCAATAAAAACGCATCTATCAATCTTGTGAATATGGATTTTTAAATTCTGATTTTAACGACCATGATATTCGTAAAAGTGAAAAAGCAATACAAGGCGACAGAGAGGGCTGTGTACAGTAGTACATCAGGGTGTTGGCAACGCCGTAGTACTTTTTCAATTCAACGACACATATAATTTGTTTTAAATTAAAATTTGATGCAGTGTGGGTACTTGCATCCATCGTTTAGTATACTGATTATTGATTTTTGCTACGCAGAACTTTGTTTCAGGCAGCCTGAAAAAAGGGTGTGAGTACCACACTGTGCAGCAATACATTTTGACCATCAAAACCCAATACGACAACGCCAAAGATGAATTTCGGCGTTGTCGTATTTTAGTAGATTGTTTTGTATGGTTTATTTGATTTTCATATGTGCTTCTGTGGTGTTGGCAATTTTGTTACCCAAATCTTCGCCAAACCATTTAATTGCAATGCGGCGGTATTCGCCATTGACAACCACTTTTTTCAAGCCTGAATTAAGTTTGGCAGCCAATTCCGTATTGCCTTTTTTCACCGCAAAACCTGCTTCTACAGGTATTTTTAAAGGTTGTTCAATTTTGACAAAATTGGTGTCTTTTACCGATGTGGCATGGTATTGCAAAACGGCGGTATCACCAAAAGCCACATCACTTTGTTTGCGTATCATGTCGGCAAACGCCAAATATTGGGAATCCATTCCTTTGATTTTCAGGTTTTCTGCACCAAAATCAGCTTCCAATGAGCTAACATTGGTGGTTTTGCCTTTGGCGGCAATGCTGCTGGCTTTGGGTAAATCGGCATAATCGCGTATGCCCAAACGTTCTGCGGTTTCAGGCAGCAAATAGGCTGTACGGGTGGGATAAATATAAGGAATGGTAAATGTTACCTGTTCACTGCGTTCAGGTGTGATGGTTAAAGGGGCAATCAAAATGTGATTTTGATTGCTGTTTAAAGATTTGAAGATGCCGTCCCAAGGTTGTGAGATAATTTGTACATTAAATTGCTCTTGTTTTGCAATGGCTTGGATTAAATCTGCATCAAAACCAATTATGCCACCTTTGGTATCGTGTAATTCATATGGTGCGTTTGTGGCATCGGTAGTAGCAAGGTAGCTGGGCCAGTCGGGGTTGTGGTTCACCGCTTCAGCTGTGGCGGTATTGGCAACATGGGTGGAAGATGCCGCAATGGTTTGGGTTTCTTGTTGTTTGGTGGTGTCGGACTGCGAACAGGCGGCGATGGTCAAGCACGAGAGCAAGCAAGCTGCCAGAAGTTTGATTTTCATGATGTGGTTTCCATGTTTTAAATTAAGAGGTGGGGAAAGTTGGTTTGAAAGATTATTGAATGGCTTTCAAAAGAGATGGTAATTTTGTTAAAATATTGTAAATTATTGTATGGAAACAGTCAAAATTGAGCTTGGGCTGCCTGAAAAACCTTATGGATTGGTGATGAAATTGTGATTGAGACATAAATATGAAAATGAACGGTTGGACATTGAAGCCTTTGATTGGGGTAAATCACGCTGGTGTAGATGAAGCGGGGCGTGGTTGCTTGGTGGGTAGCGTGTTTGCAGCAGCCGTAATGCTGCCTGAACATTTTGATTTGCCCAGTTTAAACGATTCCAAAAAATTAACCGAAAAAAAGCGCGATGTTTTGGCAGTGTTGATTAAGCAGCAGGCAAGGGCTTGGTGTGTGGCTTATGCCAGTCCTGCCGAGATTACACAGTTGAATATTTTGCATGCCACCATGCTTGCCATGCGCCGCGCCGTGCAGGGTTTAAATAGGTTGCCTGAAAAGGTGTGGGTAGATGGCAACCGCATACCACCTGATCTGGGTGTGTCTGCTCAAGCGGTCATCAAAGGCGATGCCCAAATTGCCCAAATTGCGGCTGCATCTATTTTGGCGAAAACCGCACGCGATGCGGAAATGTATGCGTTGCATGCGCGTTTTCCCCAATATGGTTTTGATAAGCATAAGGGTTATGGTACAGCGGCGCATTTGGCTGCTTTGCAGCAATATGGTGTGTTGCCTGAACACCGTCAAGATTTTGCGCCCGTGAAAGCGATTTTGTTGCAGGAAAAACAGCAGGCATGATGGTGTATATTGTGTTTCAGGCAGCCTGAAACACACCAAATCAATCAATTTGCTTGATTTTTTTGTGAAAACAAGTCATAATTACCAATTCATGATTGATTTTAGGGTGGTGGCAATTAATTCATCGCCCTGTTTTTGTGTTAGGTATATCCCAATACTGTTCTTTTAACTTGTTCTTTATAAGGAATTTAGCTCATGGCTAAGGAAAAATTTG
>NZ_JAUNEC010000065.1 GCF_030525755.1 Alysiella sp. | reverse complement strand
CCTATTTTAGTTTGAAATCACCATATCATTTAAGGTATGAAAATGATAAAAAAAATGTGAAAGATATTTGCATTAAAAATGGCAAATAACTTTGCTTATTCAGAGGTGCAAGCTGCAGGTATGGAAGTGCAATTTGGTGCATTTAAAAACGAAGCTTTGGCACAGCAGCAAATTGGCAAAGCCAAATTATTGGGTATTTATGATGCGCAAATTAAAATGGGACATCATGCAAACGGGCGAATTATTTATCGTACTGTTGTAGCAACAACCAATCACAATGAAGCGAATAAAGCCGTAATACGTTTGAAAGAAAATGGCATTGATTCAATCATATTGTCAAAATAAATCCACAAACGCAAAAAATCCTGAAATACACATTAATTTCAGGATTTTTTATGGATTTAAACCGTTTTGGAATAAGTGGCTTGTGTCTCTTTATGGCGCAGATGGTAATCAAATACCATAGCAATATTGCGGATTAAGAATCGCCCTTTAGGTGTAACGCGAATGCCATTATCATCAATCAATACCAAACCACGCTCCGCTAATTGCTCAAGGTCAGCAAGCTCCGCTGCAAAATAGTGTCTAATAAGTGATATGCTTTCAGTTTGTGTTAAATATTTTTCTTTTATGATTTCAGGCAGCCTGTGGAGATGGTCATCAAAATTAAGAGCGAAACGGCACATTAAATCTTGAATAATGTCACGACGCAGTAAGTCATCTTCATTTAAAGCATAGCCACGCATAATCGGTAATTGACCACTATCCAAAGCAGCATAGTAATCCTCCAAATCGCGTTGGTTTTGGTTGTATGTATTACCTACTTTGCCGATACTGGACACACCAACGGCAATCAAATCGCAATCGGCATGAGTAGAGTAGCCTTGAAAATTACGTTGTAAGCGACCTTCTTTGAGTGCGATTGCTAACTCATCTTCAGGTTTAGCAAAATGATCCATACCAATGAATACATAGCCTTTCTCATCTAGAAGCTGTACCGTATATTGCAAAATGTCCAATTTTTCTTCGCTAGACGGTACAGCTTCAGTATCAATGCGTCGCTGAGGTTTAAAAATATGTGGCAAATGTGCATAGTGATACAAAGCCAAGCGGTCTGGAGAAAGTTCAGATAACACGGTATCCAAAGTAGGTTTAATGCTTTGAACCGATTGATGTGGCAAACCATAAATCAAATCCACGCTAATGGATTTGAAGCCCGCTTCACGAGCAGCGTCAATCACTTCACGAGTTTCTTCGAGCGTCTGAATACGGTTCACGGCTGCCTGAACTTTGGGGTCAAAATCCTGAATACCAACACTCATGCGGTTAAAACCCAATTTTGCCAGTTTAAACACGCTTTCACGGCTCACTTTGCGAGGGTCAATTTCAATGGAATATTCCCCATCAGGCATCAATTCAAAATGTTGCTCAATAAGTTGGAATACCCGTTCTAATTGTGCATCATCTAAAAATGTGGGTGTCCCACCACCAAAATGTAGTTGTGCCAATTTATGTTTACCGTATAAATGTGGCGCGAGTAGGGTGAATTCTTTTGTCAAATAATCCAGATAAATATCGGCTTTGCTGGTGTCTTTAGTAATAACCTTATTGCAGCCACAGTAATAACAAATTACATTGCAAAATGGAATATGAACATATAGAGAAACAGGTTTTTCATTGTTTCTTAATGTTTTTTCCAATATGTCAACGTATTGAGGCTGCCTGAAATCAGCGTGAAAACGGTCAGCAGTGGGATAAGATGTGTAACGTGGACCGCTGGCAGGTAAACTGGCAATGAGTTCGCGGTCAAAAACGGTGTGTTCGGTTACAATAAGTGGTATGGTTTTCATAGTAAGGCTTCAAGTTTGATGTTTTGTTCTAGGACAAATTTTGTTAAAATAGATTACAGTTTATTACGCAGGATTTGATAAGCATCAATTTTGCCACCATTATACAACTTTCGTAGGACTTTATGACTTCTTATGCCCAGAATTCCCATTGTTAAACCCCTATGTTCAAACTGCTCATTAAAAGAATTGTGTTTGCCTGTGGGATTACAGTCCGAAGATTTTGACAAACTGAATGCAGTTATCCGCCAAAGTCGCCGCTTAAAAAAAGGTGAGTACCTATTTCATGCTGGTGGACACTTTACCTCGCTTTTTGCTATTCGTACGGGCTTTTTTAAAACTTCGGTTAATACTCCAGATGGTCGCGACCAAGTTACAGGCTTTTTTATGTCTGGCGAATTAATGGGAATGGACGGTATCAGTAACGGCAGTTACATTACCGATGCAGTAGCTTTAGAAGACAGCGAAGTATGTGAATTGCCTTTTGAACGTTTAGAGGAATTAAGCCATCATTTACCATCGTTAAATATGCATTTTTTTCGTTTAATGAGCCGTGAAATTGTGCGTGACCAAAATATCATGTTGTTATTGGGTAATATGCGTGCAGAAGAAAGATTGGCAGCATTTTTATTGAACTTGTCTGACCGTTTAAGTTCACGCGGTTTTGCCGCTTATGATTTTATCTTGCGTATGTCACGCGAAGAAATGGGTAGCTATCTGGGTTTGAAATTGGAAACAGTCAGTCGCACTTTATCACGCTTTAACCAAGAAGGTTTAATTTCAGTAGAACATAAACACATTAAAATTCTACAAGCAGAAAAATTACAAGAAATGATTACAGGTAATAAAACTGTAGATTAAGTGAAAATAAATGGGATTTTTTTGAATTAAAGTTAACACAGAAATAAAGGTGTTTTAGGTTTTCTATCTTTAGATGATTCGCATAATCAATATTATGTTAAATTATTTAACACAATATCAATGGGCATAGCAAAACAAATTTACATTTTAAATGTATAACTGTTATACTTAAATTTCTGTTTAAAGGATGTACTTAATTTAAGGCTCAAAACAGTTTTGTTGAATATCAATTTTTTTTTTTTAATTTTTAAGGACAATACAAATGCAAAACGGAATGCAAGATTACACACATATTGGTAAAGAAGTTTCATCTCAAGAAGTTTTATTGCAAAAAACGTATAATCTGCTGGCATTATCATTTCTGCCTGCTGCGGCAGGTGCGTTTGTCAGTATGGCATTTAATCCCTTGGCAATGATTGGCAATCGTTGGATTGCCATTGGTATCACATTTGCATTTTTCTATGGTATGTGCTTTGCCATTGAAAAAAACCGTTATGGCAAAGCTGGTGTGGCTTTGTTAATGGTATTTACATTTGGTATGGGCATTTTGATTGGTCCTTTGTTGCAATACAGTAGTATGTTCAGTAATGGCAGTCAGTTGGTTGCCATTGCTGCCGTTATGACGGCTGCGGTATTTTTCACGATGGCAGCATTGTCTCGTAAATTATCATTTGATACCAATGCGTTGGGGCGTTTTCTGATGATTGGTGTGATTGTCAGTATGATTGCAGTCGTTGCTAATTTATTCTTACAAATGCCTGTTTTATCGCTGACGATTTCTGGGGTGTTTGTTATTATCAGTTCTTTGATGATTATGTGGCAAATTCGTACCGTATTAGAAGGTGGAGAAGACAGTTATATTAGTGCTGCATTAACCATTTTTATCTCAATCTATAATTTATTTAGTAGTTTATTGCAATTGTTGTTGTCGTTTGCTGGTGAAGATTGAGTTTGAATTTCATTATTTCAAAAACAGGCTGCCTGAAAACTATCAGGCAGCCTGTTTGGTTATTTGGGCATAAGTGGTATTCCCCATTTAATTTGGTGTTTTACTGGTACAGATGATTTTTTTTTCTTATAATGAATTTCAAACAGTTGAAATACTGTTTAAAATCCCAAAACCACATAACCAATAATAAGGAAAAAACGATGTCAAATAAACTGATTACCGCCTTTTTTCTCTTGATGCCAGCATGGGTACACGCCGCATCATTTGATGGTTCGGATTTAAGCTTGATATGGGGTATACCTTTTGCATTAATTTTGCTGTCTATTGCAACTGGACCCGTATTGTTTTCACATGTTTGGCATCATCACTTTGGTAAAATCACTTTGGCTTGGACGCTGTTGTTTCTCATACCGTTTATGCTCACTTATGGTTTGTCAGAAACAGTGCATTTAATTGCCCATGCGCTGGTAGCAGAATACATTCCATTCATTTTATTACTGTTGGCACTTTATACTGTTTCGGGTGGAATTTTGGTTCAGGGTAATTTACATGGTTCAGCAAAGTTAAACACAGGAATTTTGACGATTGGTACATTGTTGGCTTCTATTATGGGTACAACAGGTGCTGCCATGTTGTTGATTCGTCCATTACTGCGTGCCAATGCCAATCGCAAACATCAAGTTCATGTTGTGGTATTTTTTATTTTCTTGGTTGCCAATATTGGAGGTGGACTAACGCCTTTGGGTGACCCGCCTTTATTTCTCGGTTTTTTAAAGGGTGTGGATTTCATGTGGACAGTTAAATACATGATGTTGCCCGTCATCATCAGTTCAATAATTTTATTGACCGTTTTTTATTTACTTGACCTCTATTACTACAGCCAAGCCGATGAAATTCAGTTCAATGAAACAACATCTACCGAAGAAGAAAAGTGGCAAATTTTTGGCAAGTGGAATTTTACGCTTTTGGCAGGCATCATAGGCGCTGTATTGTTATCAGGTATTTGGCAGCCTAAACATCCAGGTATTGATATTTGGGGTACACCTTATTTATTACCCAATTTGGTACGCGATGCCATTTTATTGACCATTACCTTTATTTCTCTGTTTATTACGCCAAAACAAGTTCGATCGGGCAACGAATTCAATTGGGAACCCATTACAGAAGTTGCAAAATTGTTTGCAGGTATTTTCATTACCATTGCTCCTGTTTTGGCAATTTTACAGGCAGGGGCACTGGGAGCATTTTCAGGCTTAATCCGCATGGTACACAATGATGCAGGTGAGCCAATTAACACCATGTATTTTTGGGTAACAGGTTTATTGTCTGCATTTTTAGACAATGCTCCAACCTATTTGGTATTTTTCAATATAGTGGGTGGTGATGCTCAACAACTCATGTATACCCCACTCTTTCATACTTTACTTGCCATTTCAATGGGTTCAGTATTTATGGGTGCCCTAAGTTACATTGGCAACGCACCCAATTTCATGGTTAAAGCCATTGCTGAACAGCAAAAAGTACCCATGCCCAGCTTTTTTGGCTATATGATATGGTCATTTGGCATTTTAATCCCCTTATTTATTCTGCATACCTTGATTTTCTTTGTATTTAAAATTCTGTAAAATAATGGGCTGCCTGAAACCCACTTTCAGGCAGCCTGATTGCTGCATTTTCACAAACCATTTTATCTCAAATTAAGGAAAATCCTTTATGGCTGCCAAAATCATCAACGGCAAATCTGTTTCCGAAAATCTGCAAGAAAAAATCAGCCAAGCAGTTGCGATACGCAAAGCAAAAGGATTGCGTGCACCTGGTTTAGCAGTCATACTCGTTGGTAGCGACCCTGCCAGCCATGTTTATGTCCGCAACAAAAACACCGCCTGTACCAAAGTAGGTTTTGAATCATTCTCTTATTACTTACCTGAAAGTACCAGTGAAGCAGAATTGCTCAACTTGGTAGATGAACTCAATCACAACCCAGCCGTAGACGGCATTCTGGTACAACTGCCCCTGCCCCCACAAATCAACAGTCAAAACATCATTGAACGCATTGTCCCTGATAAAGATGTAGACGGTTTTCATCCTTATAATGTTGGACGGTTGGCTGTGCGTATGCCTCTATTGCGCCCCTGTACTCCCAAAGGTGTTATGACCCTGCTTGATGCTTATGACATCAATGTCAAAGGCAAAAAAGTGGTGATTGTTGGTGCCTCCAATATTGTTGGACGACCACAAGTATTGGAAATGATGTTGCATGGTGCAACCGTAACCGTTTGTCATCGTTTCACACAAAATTTATCACAAGAAATTACAGAGGGCGATATTGTGGTCGTTGCCGTAGGTAAACCAGGCTTGGTTCAAGGCGAATGGATAAAACCTGGCGCAGTTGTGATTGATGTAGGCATCAACCGTTTGGAAGATGGCAGTTTATGTGGTGATGTGGTTTTTGAAACCGCCCAAGAACGTGCTGCATGGATTACCCCCGTTCCCGGTGGCGTAGGACCAATGACCATTGCCTCTTTATTGGAAAACACATTAGAAGCCTGTGAAAACCACGATAAGGTCGCCTGAAACCCCATTTGAAACTGAATTTTGTAAATTTAAATCAAGAGAAGGAAACACACAATGCCCAAAATCCAACGTGCCTTGATTAGCCTGTCCGACAAAACAGGCGTTGTGCCATTTGCCCAAGCCCTGCACGAAATGGGCGTAGAAATTTTGTCCACAGGCGGCACGGCAAAAATGCTTGCCGATGCCCAAATCCCCGTGATTGAAGTGGCAGATTACACAGGCTTTCCCGAAATGTTGGACGGTCGCGTCAAAACGCTGCACCCCAAAATTCACGGCGGCATTTTGGGCAGACGCGATTTGGACGAACACATCGCCGCCATGCGCGAACACGGCATTGACCACATTGATTTGGTGTGCGTGAATTTGTATCCCTTTGCCGCCACGATTGCGAAAGCTGGCTGCACGCTGGAAGACGCGATTGAAAACATTGACATCGGTGGTCCCACAATGGTACGCGCCGCCGCGAAAAACTGGCAACACGTTGCCATTGTTACCGACAATGCCGATTTTGAACACATCATCAACGAGTTAAAAAACCATTCAGGCAGCCTTTCCGACAAAACGCGCTTCAATTTGTCGCGCAAAGCATTCAGCCACACCGCGCAATACGATGGCATGATTGCCAATTATTTGACCAGCGTTTCTGATGAAAAACTGTCTGGCGAACCACAAATCAACGCATTTCCACAACAATTCAATCAAAGCTGGCTGAAAGTGCAAGAAATGCGCTACGGCGAAAATCCGCACCAGCAAGCCGCGTTTTACCGCGACATTTACCCCAGTTCAGGCAGCCTGTCGGCTTACACCCAGTTGCAAGGTAAAGCATTGTCATACAACAACATTGCCGATTCAGACGCGGCTTGGGAGGCGGTCAAAGCATTTGAACAACCCGCTTGTGTGATTGTGAAACACGCCAATCCTTGCGGCGTTGCCGTTGCCGACAATCCACTCAACGCCTACCGTTTGGCGTATGCGACCGATTCCACCAGCGCATTTGGTGGCATTATCGCGTTCAACCGTGAAGTAGATGGCGCAACCGCCAAGCAAATCACCGACAATCAATTTATGGAAGTGATTATGTCGCCCCAATTCAGCGATGAGGCATTGGCGATTTTGGCAGAAAAGAAAAACGTGCGCGTATTGCAAATTCCTTTACAGGCAGGCGCAAACCGTTTTGAATTGAAACGTGTGGGCGGTGGTTTATTGGTGCAAACCCCTGATATTCATCAAATTTCACGCGCCGATTTGCAAGTCGTTTCCCAACGCCAACCCACCGAACAAGAATGGCAAGATTTGCTGTTTGTGTGGAACGTGGCGAAATTTGTCAAATCCAACGCGATTGTGTTTGGCAAAGGCGGTCAGACTTACGGCATAGGCGCAGGGCAAATGAGCCGCGTGGACAGCACCCGCATTGC
>NZ_JAUNEC010000064.1 GCF_030525755.1 Alysiella sp. | reverse complement strand
GGCGAAGGCGCAGACAAAATGCTGTCGCGTTTGGGGATTTCGCGCCAACAAGCCCTTGAAGCGGTGCTGGCGGACGATGAAATTGAATCGTGCCGTGAAGATTTGCGTGCCGCCATGTTGTCGCAAAACTGGCGCATTTATGGCGATGGCTTGAACGAAGACGACCACGACCGCCTATGGCGCACCGTGCGCCGTTGGTTGCCTGTGCTTGCCGAAGTGGTGCTGATTGCCAAACTCAACGGTTATGGCGTGGCGCATTACGAATACACCGAAAAAGGCGATGACGGTTTTGTGGACATTGCCAAAATCCACAACCGTCAGGGCAGTTTGGACAAATTCAAACCGAAAACCAATGGCGAATTGCATTGGGATGACAAGGCATTGAATACGCAAGTGCAATTTTTGTTTTTGGTAAACCGCCCGATTGACACGCAACCTGCTGGCGAAATGTCGGCAGCGCGTTTGTATCCAGCCGTTTGCATTCGCAAACAAGGTTTTGTTTATGCCGCGCAATTCATCACGCGCTACGCCCAACCCTATTTGATTGCCAAAAACGAAAGCAACAGCGATGACGAACACCGCAGTTTTGTGCAACGTTTGTTTGGTTTAATCAATGGCGGCGCGATGTCGGTTTCGCGTGAAGATGACATTCAAATGTTGCAAAACAACGCAGACGGCTCGGCATTCAAGCGTTTGGAAAATTTAGCCAATGCGCGGATTCAAAAAATGCTGCTCGGCAAAGTGAAAACGTCCGATTTGGAATCGGGCAGCCGTGCCGCGCAGGAAACCGAAGATAAAATTCGTGGCGAGCGCATAGACGGCTATTTGCAAATGCTGACCCAAGCCGTGCAGCATTTGTTGGACGCGATTTATCTTGTTAATTTGGCTTGGGGCAAGGATTTATCTGCCAAAAATGGCGTGTGGTTTGAGTTCAATCAGGAAGAACAAATTGACAAAACCCGTGCTGAACGCGACAAAATTTATTTGGACAGTGGCTTGTTCCACTTGACCAAAGACTATGTGCGCGATGTATTGGGCTTTGATGAGCAGCATTTTGTGATGTTGGAAAATGCCCCTCTCCCTAGCCCTCTCCCAAAGGGCGAGGGAACAAATGGGCATGACAAAACGAATGCAAAAAAATTGTCCGCCAAATTTTCAGGCAGCCTGAATGCGGATAAATTGCCCACAAGCATTGAACAAACCATTATGCAGCCGAAAATGGACGCGATTTTATCCGCGCTCAATGAGTGTCAAAGTTATGCCGAATTTGAACAGAAATTAAGCAAATTGGATTTATCCAAATCGGAAAATGCACTGATTTCGCGTTTGGTGGCGGACGGTGTGAACGCTTGGATTTTGGGGGACGATGAAAATGCAGCCTGAAATGATACCGCTCACATTGATTGACCGTGCTGCCCTTGAACATTTGAAATCAAAGGCTTTGCAAGGCAGTTTTTCGCATTATGATGTGTGGCTAGACCAGCATAAATATGCGTTTACCGTTGCCAAAATGATGGATGCGGATATGCTCGCCGAAGTACGCTCGGCAATCGTGGACGCGCTGGCAAATGGCACAGGCTTTGCCGATTTCCAAAAACGCCTGAAACCGTATTTAATGGCGCGTGGCTGGTGGGGCGAAGCTGTGATGATAGACCCGTTGGACGGTCAAGCCAAAACCGTGCAACTGGGCAGCACGCGCCGTTTACGCAAAATCTTTGAAACCAATATGGCGACCGCACACGCGGCTAGCCGTTGGCAACGCATTGAGCGCAACGCCAAAGCCATGCCCTATTTGCGCTACAATCCGTCCGCGTCCAATCACAAACGTGATGACCACAAGCGCTACTATGGCTTGATTTTGCCTGTGCGACACCCCATTTGGCAGCAGATTTTTCCGCCCAATGGCTATGGTTGCAAATGCACGGTAACGCAACTGACACGCGGTCAGGCAGAACGCGAAGGGATTAGCGAAGAGCCAAATTTTGAGTTTGTGCAAGTGACCAATCCGCGCACAGGCGAAGTGGTTAAAGTGCCAAAAGACATCACGCCCAGTTTTGCCCACAATCACGCCAAGCGTGTGGACGCGGTATTGGATTTGGCGGCGGAGCGGCATGGTCAAGATTTTGCTGATGATTTGCTTAACCAAAGCGATGAATATTTGTGGCAACGCATCAATACCAAAAATTTGAATATGGTTGATTTTAGCGAAATTCAACCATTACAAAGTGAAATTGGCCGTTTGTTACACGATAAAGATACAGGTCAAGATAAACTTTGGGAAGCCATGCCAGCAGCACAATGGCAAGTGTATTTTGGCGTTCGTTTGGAACGTTATGATTTAGATGTAAAAAATCCACCTGATTTTTTGATTTTGGAAGACGGGGTTGCGCGTGAACAACTGAAAACACTGGATTTTATGTTCACGATGGACGGCTATCCACAAAAGAAAATTGATGCGTTAAATCAATTTTTTGCACGTCCAAATACAAATGATTGGCTAAACAAAATAGACAATATTCAGCAACACTTGCAAAAAGCAGACATTGTGCCTATGGATTTACGTTACTTGACGGTACAAAATCGCATTAAATTATTGGTTTATGTGTTATCATTACCAAAAGAGCAACAAAATCAAATCTTTTTCATTATTGGAGCGTTATCATGACTTTGCTTTATACCCAAACAGTAAACGGTGAGCGTATGACAACGCCGTTAAACAAGCAACAAGCTTATGCCTTTTCTTTGGCAACACAAAAACCAATTACTCAATTGGACGAACAGTTGGGCTTGCTTTGGGAAATCAATTATGAAATGTTTGAATATTTTGATTTGGATTGCGTTCAACCACTATCGGAAAAACAATATCCTATTTTTGCCAATGTGTTGATTAATGCTTGTCAAAATACTGCGGAATTAAAAGACGTTTACGAACCGATTAAAACCGCTTTAATGGCAGACCCACGCTGGTCGGCTGCCTGAAAATCTTTTTTTAAGCGTACCCGCGAACCTTTGCGTTCCAGCGTACCCAAACCAAACGCCCCAAATGCACAACTTCGCATTTGGGGCGTTTTCTTTACGCTTTGTTCAAATGTTGAATTAACTCGGCATATTCGTGCAACACCAGCAACAAACAGCCCAATTCGCCTACTTTTTGTCTGTCCATATTTTCATAATCCACAAGCGTACTGCCCAAAAATTTCAAACTATTGCTCAATGTATCAAAGCCATTTTCGGCAATGTGGTTGGCAAAATAAGCAGGGACGTTGTAATCGGATTTGGGTTGGTAAGCCATGATTATTCCCCTTTCCCATTTTCAGGCAACAAGCCCAACATTTCACGCACTTTTTCTTCTTCACGACGTACCATGTTTTCTAATGCTTGGTCAATTGTAGGCGGAAGTGGTGCATTGCTGAACGTGTAAGTATTGTTGTAGAGCCGTTGAGCCGATGTTTTGGAAATCCGTAAGGTTGTGGCAATATCGCTAAACGTCATGCCTTCATCGCGTAACTGTTTTACCATAATCGCATCTTCTGGCACAATGCGGCGTTTATTTTTTTGGTTCATTTCCAAAAGCGCGATGTATTTATGCACCATTTGATTTTGGGTCAAAACCATATTCATGCCTTGCGCCAGTTGTGCCATGTTGGCGTTCAGGCTGTTCAAAACATCATTTGGACTGGGTTCAGTTGATTGCTGAATTTGGCTTAACTGAATTTTTGCCCACGCACGAAATTCTTTGGCGCGTGGCGTATTGGCGAAAAAGCTAATCAAATTGCAGCCTGAAAGGGAAAAAATACGAACTTCACGTTGTTTATTATCAACTGTCGTCAAAACGGCGATAGTTGAATCTTCTTCTGAAAATTCATCAGCATGGCGATTATATAAGGCACTAATTCCTTTCCGTGCATTACTGCTTGGATAGCCCAAAGCCAAGCCCAACTGTTCAGCCGTCAGCCATTTTTGTCCGTTGTGGTCAATAATGGCAATTTCTTGTTCACAAAATTGCGAAATTTGTGTATCCATAGTAGAATAATCCTTATTCAAAAAGCGTTTGGATAAAGGAGATTGTGTCTCCGCCAATCCCTAACAAGTTCGGACCTTGTTAGGGATTTTTTGTTTCCTGCATTAAGCAAGTGTGCATAATCTTAAAATTTCGTAAAACGAAAGTCAAGCATTTTTTAAAATTTATTCTTTTTTATACTTTTCGGCTTCAATATCTCCTTGAATACGGGCTTTTACCCAGTTAGAAAAATCCAATTTTTCAGCGTAATCAAATATCTCTTTTTCTGTTTCCAAGTTAAAAGAGACGGATTTAATTGCCCTCCTACCTTCATAACGTTTTTTTGTTTCTGCGTATTTGTCTGTATCGCTCATTTAAAACTCGCTTTTTGTTGTTGAAAAGATGAAGTGTATTGTATTACGAAAAAAGCGTATGATGCAACTGCAAAAGTTTGCGTAGGGTGCGTATCACGCACCGAAATTGTGGTCAATTGATGATTGGGTGCGTGGTACGCACCCTACTTGGCTTTCAGGCTGCCTGAAACAGATTTTTGCCACCACCAAGCCTAACCCCATTCCAAAACCATGTTTAAAATCGCCACAGATTGCGATAAAAACTTTTTCCGTATCTTTTCCTATCCCAGCCGCCAAACGCGCTTAAAACGCGATTTTGGCGGTTTTTCTATTTTTGCTATTTTTAGGCTACCTCCGCGTACTGAAACGCGACAAGACACTACACCCCCACTCAATCCCTACAATGCGCTTATTTTTGGAGCAGAGCATGACCGTTACCAAAATCAAGCTGTCGTCCAACAGCGCGTTGGCTTTTCAAACCCAAGACGACAAACGCCGTTTTAGTGGCATTGCCAATTCGGGCAAGCCATTTGGCTTTGGCGCGTATCAAACCGTTGTGGATTTTGATGGCATTCAAATCAAGCCCAAAACCGCCGTTTTGATTGAGCATGACCCAAACAAAGCCTGTGGTGTCGCCACTTTGAGCGTGGACGCACTTTCAGGCAGCCTGAAAGCCGAAGGCGTGTTGATGAACAATGAACATGGCAAATACATCGCTGATTTAGCTGATGACGGTTTCCCGTGGGAGATGTCCATTTATGTGCAATCGGCACGTTATGAAGAATTGTCGGCTGGTGCAACGGCTGTGGTAAACGGCAACACGGTAACGGGTCCATGCGTGATTATGCGCGATTGCGCTGTGCGCGAAGTGTCGTTCACGCCTGTGGGTGTGGATTCACAAACCCAAGCCATTGTGCTGTCGGACGGTAGCGCGCCAAATTTTCATTTTTCCCAATCAACCCAAAACAAGGAAAACACCATGTCCCCAGAAGAACAAGCCCAGTTTGAAGCCATGCAAGCCAAGCTGTCGCAAATTGAAAGCGAAAACGCGCAACTGAAACAGGAGAAACAGCAAGCGCAAATTCAAGCGAAATTGTCTGCCGCAGGTTTGAGCCAAGACAAAATTTCCGCGCCGATGATGACGGCTTTGCTGTCTGCCAGCGAAAGCGATGCGGACGCGATGATTGCCGATTTGGGCGTGAAATTGTCGCAAGGTCAAGGTAAACCGCCATTGCCAGCAGGTTTGATGGCTGGTTTGGACAATACGCCCCCACCAGCAGGCGAAGCCAAATTGTCGGCGAGTTTAGCGGATTTGGCGCGTGAGCGTGCCAAACAAGGCAAATAAACCATTTTGATTTGAAAGGCAAAAAAACATGAGTGAAGAAACCCAAGCTTACCAAACCAAAACCACCACAGAAACCTTGCCCTTAACCGCCAGCGCATTTTTGAAATATGAGGCGACACCTGCCACGCGTGTTCAAGTACCTGCCACAAAAGGCACAAAAATCGGTCAGCTTGTTCAATATGCGTTGGCAAACAACGTGCATTTTGTGGCTTTGACTGATGAAAAAGACGGCAAAGTCATGATTCAGCCATTGAATTGCGTGATGGACACGCGCCACATCGCCACAGAAGAAATCACCAAAGCAGGTGGCTATGAAATTTTGCTTAAAGCATGGCTGACTTACGGTGTGGCGGTTGATGGCGCGGATTTGCGTCAAACGGCTTAAAAATCTCAATTTAAAGGAAAAATCTTATGCCATTAAGTGATACAAGCAAATTTTCCATGCAAGCGATGACCGAAGCGGTCAATCTCTTGCCTGCAACCGCCACACAAATTCGTGGTTTGAACTTGTTTAAACCCAAAATGCACAGCACGACTTACGTTACTGTGGAAATGAAAGACGGTGTTTTGACTTTGGTTCAAACGTCCCCACGTGGTGGCGAAGGTACGGCATCACAAGTTGCCAAACGCAGCAAAAAAACCTTTGAAATTCCGCATTTGGTGCGTACCGATTTCATTCGTGCCGATGAAGTGCAAAACGTCCACGAATTTGGCAATCCAAATAAAGCGCAAGCGGTGGACAACGTGGTTTTGGAGCGTTTGGAAACCATGAAAGGCGACATTGGGCTGACCCAAGAGCATTTGATGTTGGGCGCATTGCTGGGCGACATTAAAGATGCCGATGGCACGACTTTGTACAATTTGTACAAAGAATTTGGCGAAAAACGCATTGAATTAAACTGGAAATTGAATGTCAAAACCACGCCAGTTGGCGCATTGATGGACGATGCCAAACGTCAAATCCGCAAAAATGCGCGTGGCGAAATCATCAATGGTTTCATTGCGTTGTGTTCGCCCGAATTTTTTGACAAATTCAAGTACCACGATAACGTCAAAGACATTTTGAAAGAACATCGTGAAGCGGCTGCATACCGCGAAGACACAGGCGCAAGTTTGACCTACAACGGCATTGAATTTATTGAATATTATGGCGATTTTGGTGGCAAAGCAGCCAAAATTGAAGCAGGTAGCGCGATTTTGTTGCCCAAAGGCACACGCAATACCTTTGTGGAATGTTTTGCGCCAGCCGATACCAATTCTGCCGTAAACACTTTGGCACAACCCATGTACGCGCAACGTGAAAAATTGGGTTTGGACAAAGGTTGGAAATTGGAAGTGCAATCCAATCCCTTGCCATTGTGTTTGCGCCTGAATTTGGTTGCGACTTTGAAAGCGGAATAAGATGGTGCAAATCATCACAATCAATGACTTAATCCAGCGTTTCGGCGAGCAAGAGCTTGCCGAACGCAGCGACCGCGAATACGGCACGGACATCAATCAAACCGTATTGCAACGCGCCATTGATGACGCGGTTGCCGAAGCCAACAGCTATGTGCGAGCGGCTGGGATTGTGTTGCATAAGCCGTCTGTGGCGTTGGTGGGTTTTGTGTGCGATATGGCGCGGTATCGGCTTTACGATGACGCGGTTACCGAAATCATTGACGAGCGTTACAAACGGGCGATTGCTTGGCTGAAAGAAGCTGTGAAAAGCCCTCAAATGCTGGACGATGATTTTTCAGGTAGCCTGAACGATGACAACCGCTTGGTCGGTTGTGCCGTGATTGGCAATACACCGCCCAAATGGTCGGATATGGAGTGATGTATGCACCTGATTGTGAATGCGAATTTTGCGCCATTGCAAGCCAGTTTAAATCGTTTACAAATCCGTTTGGGCGATTTGTCCGAACCGTTGGCAAACATCGGCAATGTGTTGGAAAACAGCATACGCTACCGCATCAGCAACAGCAAAACCGCACCAGACGGCACGGCTTGGGCGCAAGCCAAACACGCCAAAAAATCAGGCAGCCTGTTGGTGGACACAGGCAATTTGATGAACGGCATCACTTATGCCGCCAGCAAAAATGCCGTGATTGTCGGCTCGGACAGATTGTATGCCGTGCATTTGCATTACGGTACAAGCAAAATGCC
>NZ_JAUNEC010000063.1 GCF_030525755.1 Alysiella sp. | reverse complement strand
GCATTGAGGCGGCAAACTACCCATTTTGCACCATTGAACCCAATGTAGGCATTGTGGAAGTCCCCGACCCACGCATGGCAGAATTGGCAAAAATCGTCAATCCACAAAAAATGCAGCCTGCGATTGTGGAATTTGTGGACATTGCAGGCTTGGTGGCGGGCGCGAGCCGTGGCGAAGGTTTGGGCAACCAATTTTTGGCAAACATTCGCGAAACAGACGCGATTGTGAACGTAGTGCGTTGTTTTGATGACGACAACATCATTCACGTTGCAGGCAAAGTTGACCCGATTGCCGACATTGAAACCATTGGCACCGAATTGGCTCTGGCGGATTTGGCGAGCGTGGAAAAAGCCATTTTGCGCGAAGGCAAACGCGCCAAAGCAGGCGACAAAGACGCACAAAAACTGGTCGCCATTTTGGAAAAACTGCTGCCGCATTTGAACGAAGGCAAGCCAATCCGCTCATTCGGTTTGGACAAGGAAGAATTGGCATTGCTCAAACCTTTGTTTTTATTGACCGCAAAACCAGCGATGTACGTTGCGAATGTGGCAGAAGACGGCTTTGAAAACAACCCCCATTTGGACAAATTAACCGAATTGGCAAACCGCGAAAACGCCCCCATTGTTGCCATTTGCGCCGCGCTGGAAAGCGAAATTGCCGAATTGGACGATGAAGAAAAAGCCGAATTTTTAGCCGAAATGGGCATGGCAGAGGCGGGCTTAAACCGTTTAATTAGAGCAGGTTACGATTTATTGGGCTTGCAAACCTATTTCACGGCAGGCGTGAAAGAAGTTCGCGCGTGGACAATCAAAAAAGGCGACACCGCCCCACAAGCGGCTGGTGTGATTCACACCGATTTTGAACGCGGTTTCATTCGCGCCCAAGTGATTGCTTATGATGATTTTATTGCGCTTGGTGGCGAAACCAAAGCCAAAGAAGCAGGCAAAATGCGTGCCGAAGGCAAGGAATATGTGGTGCAAGATGGCGATGTGATTCACTTCTTGTTTAACGTGTAAAATACCCGTAATCAAACAGGCTGCCTGAAAGTTTCAGGCAGCCTGTTTGGTGTGTGGGGTATGTTTTGTTAAAGATTGGTGTTTAAAAGCCATGCAATGTAACGCTTAACACCTTGTTCTACCGTAAGAAATTCATCAGTGTAGCCTGCTTCACGCAATTTTGTGATGTCGGCTTGCGTGAAACTTTGGTATTTGCCTTTCAGGCTGTCGGGAAAATCAATGTAGCGAATCAGCTCTTTGTCCACCAATTCAGCCAAACTCATGGGCGATTTGCCTTCTGCCATGCGACAGGCGTTCACGGTTGCTGCTGCCAAATCGTTAAACGGTTGGCTGCGTCCTGTGCCTAAATTGAAAATACCTGATTTTTCAGGATTATCCAAGAAAAACAAATTCACTTTCACAATGTCTTCCACGCTGACAAAATCGCGGCTGTGTTCGCCATTGCCAAATTGTTCGTATGCACCAAATAAATTCACAAAACCTTGCGTACGATATTGATTAAAATGATGAAATGCTACCGAAGCCATACGCGCTTTGTGCTGTTCGCGCATACCGTACACATTAAAATAGCGAAACCCCACAACTTGCGCGGTTAAACCCGATTTCAGGCGTTCGCGCACCACTTGGTCAAACAAAAATTTGGAATAGCCATACACATTAAGCGGTTGTTCTAATTCACGTTCTTCGCGGAAAATATCGCTTTTGCCATACACCGCTGCGCTAGATGCATACAAAAACGCAATCCGCTCATCTTGACACCAATCCAATAAATCTAATGTGTACTGATAGTTGTTTTCCATCATATACTTACCGTCATGATTCATGGTGTCGGAACATGCACCTTCGTGGAATACTGCGCGAATGTCATCATACGGAAATTGGTGTTCGCGGATTTGACGAATGAACTCGTGTTTGTCCAAATAATGTGCGATGTCGCAGTCGGCAAGATTGTGGAATTTGTCGCCATTACTTAAGTTGTCCACCGCAATGATGTTGGTAATACCACGCATATTCAATGCTTTAACGATATTGCTGCCGATAAAACCTGCCGCGCCAGTTACGATGATGGTCATTGTGATTTTGCCTTTTGCTGAATAAACGTGTTTATTGTAGCAGTTATGGGTATGGGTGTTTTGATTTTTCTTTCAGGCAGCCTGAAAACGGAAAAATCTGTACAAAATGCAAATTTAAGTTAAAATGCCCACATGGAAAATATGGCAAATAATTTAATTTTGGTTGGATTGATGGGCGCAGGAAAAACCACGCTTGGTCGTCAATTATCAACGCATTTTAACCGTCCTTTTTATGACAGTGACCATGTGATTTGTGAGCGTACGGGCGTAAGTATTCCCACCATTTTTGAAATGGAGGGAGAGCAAGGTTTTCGCCATCGTGAAAGCGAAGTAGTCAAAGAATTGTGTGCGATGCAACATATTGTTTTGGCAACGGGCGGCGGTGCAGTTTTGCGTGAAGAGAATAGGGTGGCATTGCGTCAAGGAGGTGTGGTTGTGTATTTGCATGTGCTGCCTGAAATTCTTTTTGAACGTACGCGTTATGATAATAATCGCCCACTTTTGCAGGTTGGAGACCCTTTGATGCGTTTCAGGCAGCTATATGAAGTGCGCGATAGCATTTATCGCGAAACTGCGCACATTGTTTTGGAGGTGGGTAAGGCAGGCAGTCAAACTACTTTACATAAATTGCTTAATGCAGTTCATGCTTATTGGGAGCAAACAAAGTGATGCAAACTTTAACGGTAGCAGCAGCGTCTCATGCTTATCCGATTTATATTGGTAGTAGATTATTGTCGCAATTTGAATGTTTTAAGCCACATTTGCATCAAAAAGCCGTTATTGTGAGTAATCAAACGGTTGCTGATATTTATGCAGGCAGCCTGAAACAATTATTGGATAAAAACGGTATTGAATACAGCTGTATGGTGTTGCCTGATGGCGAACAACATAAAAACCATGAATCTTTAAATCAAATTTACACCACGTTGTTGCAACAACGCGCCGACCGAAAAACCACTTTGATTGCTTTGGGTGGTGGGGTCATTGGCGACATGGCAGGTTTTGCTGCTGCAACGTATCAGCGTGGTATGCCATTTATCCAAATTCCCACAACTTTGCTGGCACAAGTGGATTCCAGCGTGGGTGGCAAAACTGCCATTAATCATCCTTTGGGTAAAAATATGATTGGGGCGTTTTATCAGCCACAAGCGGTTATTGCGGATATTGATGTGCTGCATACGCTGCCTGAACGTGAATTATCGGCAGGTTTAGCAGAGGTTATCAAATACGCTTTATTGGGCGATGTGGACTTCTTACTTTGGCTGGAACACAATATGGCGAAGCTCATGCAACGTGATGCTGATGCCTTAACGTATGCTATTCGCCATTGTTGTCGTATGAAAGCCGATATTGTGGCACGAGATGAAACCGAACAAAACGTGCGTGCTTTATTGAATTTAGGACACACATTTGGTCATGCTATTGAAACCGAATTGGGCTACGGTGTGTGGTTGCATGGTGAGGCTGTAGCGGCAGGAATGGTCTTGGCTTGTCATCTATCTGAACAGATGGGTTTGATTGGCAGACAGGATACCGAACGCGTCCAAGTCCTATTACGTCAAGCTGCATTGCCTGATGTACCACCCAAATTTGCATGGGAAAAATGGTTGGCGAACATGAGTCGCGATAAGAAAGTCCAAAATGGTACATTGCGTTTCGTTACATTGAAAAAATTGGGGCAAGCACAAATCAGTGCAATAAATGATATGTCACTTTTGAAAAAAGCCTTACATTTAGCCTTAACTTAAATTGAACAGGCATTTAATGATTAATCCGCTTTCAGGCAGCCTGAAAGCCCAATTATGACTTCTGATATAGGGAATCAATACCATGACCCAAGAAACCGCTATGGCAGCAGCACTCAAACACGCTGTGCAAACCATGAGCAAACGCAAACAAACTGACATGATAGCCGAACACATCTACAAAAAATACGATGTATTCAGCCGTTTTAAACCATTGGCAACAGGCATTGAAAACGAATTGATTGCAGCCTTGCCACAATTTGACCCACAAATGATTTTGCGTGTGTTGGGCAATCATTGTCGCCGTCCGCGTTACATCAAAGCATTGGCACGTGGTGGCAAACGTTTTAATTTACAAGGGCGTTTTCAAGGCGAAATCACAGCAGAAGAACAACAATATGCACAGCAACATTCTGTGATGCAAAAAAACGCAGCACAAACTGATGATGCAGCAGACCAAGCACAAGAGACCACAGTTGAAGTTGAAAAAGCACAACAAGCATAACGGCTGCTTACATCAAATCATGTTGTCTGAACCATTTCAGGCAGCATGATTGTTGTTATTTATGGTCGTTTCAAACTAACACAAACAAGGCGACAACGCCCACTGTGATACATACATAAGAGAGCTGGCAACGCCATATTATGCTTATTTTTAACGACCATAACCTTGACGAAATGTAAAAATGATTTATAATCCACATTTTATTTGAAGCCATCGTTTTCAACCAAAACTCGTTGCCCAAATGTGTAGGGCATTTTCTTTTTGCAGGTTGTCCGCGATGTAATTTACAGCGTATTCGCTGCGACAACTTTACTGCTCAATTTTGCGCGAAACATTCAGGCTGCCTGAACGCATTTTCGCCCACAAATTTCCCAAGTTCCCATGCTTCTGCGGCTGCCTGAAACCCCATCAGGCAGAATGTTGTTGTTTCCCCATTAGGCAAAAACATGACGATTCAATTCGCCGATTTAAATTTAGATAAAAACATTCTTTCCGCATTAAAATCAGCAGGCTACGACAGCCCCACCCCCATTCAAATGCAAGCCATTCCCGCCGCTTTGCAAGACAAAGACATCATGGCTTCCGCCCAAACAGGTTCAGGCAAAACCGCCGCATTCTTGTTGCCCAGTTTACAAAAAATCACCAAACGCAGCGAAAAATCAGGCAAAGGTCCTCGCGTTTTGGTGCTGACCCCCACACGCGAACTCGCCGCCCAAGTGGAAAAAAACGCACAAATTTACGCGCAAAACATGAAATGGGTACGCACCGTCACTTTGGTGGGTGGTTCATCTTTTGGTCAGCAAATCAAGGCTTTGAGTCGCCCCATTGACGTAATTGTGGCAACCCCTGGTCGCTTGATGGACCACATGCGCAGTGGTCGCATTGATTTTGACCGCTTGGAAGTGCTGGTGTTGGACGAAGCCGACCGCATGTTGGACATGGGTTTCATTGATGATATTGAAACCATTGTTGCCGCCACACCTGCCGACCGCCAAACTTTGCTGTTTTCCGCCACTTGGGACGGTGCAGTGGGCAAATTGGCGCGTAAATTAACGCAAAATCCTGAAATCATTGACATTGAACGCGAAGACAAACAAGGCAAAATTGAAGAGCAACTTTTGTATTGCGATGACAAAAATCACAAAAATCGCTTGCTTGACCACATTTTGCGCGATGCGAACATTGACCAATGCGTGATTTTCACGTCCACCAAAGCCATGACCGAAGTGCTGGCAGATGAATTGTACGAAAAAGGCTTTGCCGCAAATTGCTTGCATGGCGATATGCCGCAAGGTTGGCGCAATCGCACGCTGATGGATTTGCGTAAAGGGCGTTGCAAAATTTTGGTGGCAACCGATGTGGCGGCGCGTGGCATTGACATTCCCACAATCACCCACGTCATCAATTACGATTTGCCCAAGCAAGCGGAAGATTATGTGCATCGCATTGGGCGCACAGGACGCGCGGGACGCACGGGCTTGGCGATTTCCTTTGCCGAAGTGAACGAATACATGGCGGTGCATAAAATTGAGCGTTACATTGAACGCAAGCTGCCTGAAACCGTGATTGAAGGCTTGGAACCCACGCGCAAACGCAACAAAAATGCCGACCGCAAACCGCGTGGCAAAGGCGGTTTCGGTGGCAAACGCGAAGGCGACCGTTGGTCTAGCCGCAATGGTTCGGGCGACCGCAAACCGTATGGCGAGAAAAAATCGTTTGGCGGCAAACGTGAAGGCAGTTTTCGCAAAGAGGGTATGAAGAAAGAGAGTGGATTTAAGAAAAATCACAATCAGCGTTCACCCAAAAAATAGTGTAACAAAAATCAAAGCTGCCTGAAAACATCAAGGGTTTTCAGGCAGCTTTGATTTTATGGCGCAGCAGACATTTTATGGTTGTTGCCAATTATGCGTATATGGCAGGTGTTTTTGCTCTGTACGATTCATATTTGAAACGATTATAAAGTAACAGGCTACTTGATGCCACGCACGAAATTTCCGCATATTCCCCAATATAAATTCCCCTGAATTTTCTTTCACATCTTGCAACACCATTACAAAAACAAAAAACAGCAAAAACGACGACAACATCGCTTTTGCTGTTTTTTTGATTAACCACACTTAACCCGACAACTTTTTCAAAGTAAATGCAGGTTCAAATGTTGCCAACGTTTCATCTTGCACTTTGGGTTGAATGCTTTGCCAATCACGCAAATATTGCTGGAACAAACGCAAACCCAACGGCGCAAGTTCACGTTGCCACAAGGTTTGAGCCGTATCATCAGGTCGGATATGACACCAATCTTGCAACAAAATTGCCCCAGTATCCGCGCCATCGTCCATTTGATAGAGCGTTCCGCCTGTGATTTTCTCATTCATGTGGATTGCCCAACGTACCGCATCACGTCCACGATGTCTCGGCAATAATGACGGGTGGTAGCCGATTGCGCCTAATTTTGCCGTTTCGCGGTGTACTTGGCTGATAAACACATGGGCATGAGCCGCCAAAATCACATCGCTTTGGGGCAACATTGCTGCTGGTGGCAACACGTCAAACGCCAATACGCCAGCGTTACAGGCTGCCTGAAACAAGCGGTCATTTTGATTGGGCGCAATCACGGCAAGCACATCATGCCCATCATTCAAACATTGTTGCAAAAGCTGTTCAGCCAACCATTTTTGCCCGATGATGACTATTCGCATGAGTTTTCTCCCAAATATCGGAAACCTTGTACCGCTCGGAAATGTCCGCCATAGCCAGTTGTAATGCCCATATGTTTGCAACTTTGGGCTTTATTTTCGCCATGCAAAACCGCCGAAACCTGCGTCCACTTTTTATCACGCCGTAACGCATTGGCTAACGCTGGGTGCGATGTGTGAAACAAAGTCCGCATGGGTTTGTTGTAGCGATTTTGCCCCTGCCACCACATTTCACAACACGCATTCAAAAACTTCATGCCCACGCCAGCCCCTTGCCATTCGGGTAAAACGACCAAACGACACGCTCGCGCTTCCACCAAACCTTGTCGCGTGGAAAAGGCAATATGTGCCACAGGCTGACCGTTTACCAAGCCCATATAATGCGTTGCCGCAATCATGTGGGGCAATTTCAAATAATGATGCGGTTCAAACAATCGCCAGTCGGCTTGTTTGCACTGGTAAATTTCCAATTCAATGCGCGGTCTTTGCCTTTCCCACCCCCATTGAAATTGCCCCGTATCGGTGTCTAACACCCAATCGGGTTGAACCCAATCCAAAATATCGTGGTGGCACGACAACAAAACCACTTTGCCATGAGTGCGCCGCCATGCTTTGGCAAATGCCCCTGCACCGATTTGTGCGATTTGTCTGTCCACCACCGAACTGAACTCGTCCAAAACAGCAAATTCAGGGGCTTCACAAATCAAACGCGCCAAATTTGCGCGAAATTGCTCGCCATTACTCAATACAGAATAAGGGCGCAACCAAGTCGGTACAGTCCCCAAGCCCACAGACGCAAGCGCGGCGGTAACATCATTAAATGCGCCATTGGGCGAAATCGCGTCCACGATTGGCACGGTTTTAT
>NZ_JAUNEC010000007.1 GCF_030525755.1 Alysiella sp. | reverse complement strand
GTTTAAAATACACATCTTCGCCTTCTTCGGTGCTTTGTCCACCATTCAATACGCAATCTTTAAACGGAAAATCCAACACAACATCGCTGCTGTCTTTCAAAAAACGGCTACCATCGGTTAAGCCGATTCGGTTGGCGTAACGTGTGTAGGAATTGTTTACACTGTGTTTATCCAAGAAAAAACGGAAATCTTGCATTTTAAATACCCATGCTTCGCCAATTTGCACGAAAAAGTGGCGTTGTGTTTCAGGCTGCTTGAATAATGCCGCAATGATTTCGGGATTGGTTTTTTCCAGTAAATCCAATAATTTGGGCTTATTGATTTCGGTTTGGCTTTCGTCTGCCCACACATCGCAATTTTGCAATGCTTTTTCCAGTTCGGTTTGTAAATTCATGGGTTTTCCTTAATGAGATATGGCTTAAAAAGGCAGCCTGAAAAGCCTTTTTATACTTTTCAGGCTGCCTGAAATATTTTTGGGTTTTAATGATGACCGCAGTAGTTGTAGGTCGGGCATTGATGCCCGACAATACCGTCATTCATCATGTCGGGCATCAATGCCCGACCTACGGAAATGATTTTGAAGGCTGCCTAAAAAATCAAAATCAATCAATGATGACCACAACCGCTTTCTTTCAACGCTTCTTCCGCCTGAACATCAGCGTGATACGAACTGCGCACCATCGCGCCAATTGCCGCATTGGTAAAGCCCATTTCATAGGCTTCTTTTTCAAATTGCTTGAACATATCGGGCGTAACATAGCGCAACACAGGCAAATGCCCATCAGACGGCTGCAAATATTGCCCAACGGTAATCATTTCAATATTGTGTTCACGCATGTCGCGCATGATTTCGCGCACCTCATCGTCCGTTTCGCCCAAGCCAACCATAATGCCCGATTTGGTGGGAATATGTGGCTGCATTTCCTTGAATCTTCTCAACAATTCCAAAGAATGCTTGTAATCCGAACCAGGACGCGCTTGTTTGTACAAACGCGGGTGGGTTTCCAAATTGTGGTTCATCACATCGGGCGGATTTTTGGACAAAATGTCCAAGGCAATGTCCAAACGCCCACGGAAATCAGGCACGAGAATTTCAATTTTCGTATTCGGGCTGCGTTCACGAATGGCGTTGATGCAATCGGCAAAATGCTGTGCGCCGCCATCGCGCAAATCGTCCCTGTCCACCGAAGTGATGACAACGTAGCGCAAACCCATTGCCGCCACGCTTTCTGCCAAATTTTTTGGCTCATCGGGGTCAAGCGGATTGGGGCGACCGTGTCCCACATCGCAAAACGGGCAACGGCGCGTACAAATGTCGCCCATAATCATGAATGTCGCCGTGCCTTTGCTGAAACATTCGCCAATATTCGGGCAGGACGCTTCTTCGCAAACGGTGTGCATTTTCTGGTCGCGCAAAATATTTTTGATTTCAAAGAATTTTTTACCTGTTGGAATTTTGGCGCGTATCCATTCGGGTTTTTTCAGTTTTTGTTCCAAAGGCACGATTTTAATCGGAATGCGTGCGGTTTTGCTTGCGCCTTTGTGTTTTACGCCTTGGGCGTTGTCTAGGGGATTGGTGGTTTCGGTGGTCATTCGATTAACTCTTTATTTTGAATCAGATGGAAATGGTTTTCAGGTTATTGGGCTTAATCTACTTTAAATATTAACTTGATTTTAGCACGAGATTGGATAGGTTTGCCTTTGCATAAAGCGGGTTGAAAGACAGCCTTTTGGACTGCATCTAACGCGGCTTTATCTAAAACTCCAATTCTGCTGGATTGATGAATATTGGCTTGTGTTACTTTACCGTTCTCATCAACATGAAAAGTCACAGTTACCAAGCCTTCCAAATAACTTTCAATCGCTCTTTGGGGATAAGTGGCTTGGATAGGGTTTAATGCTTTTGGGGGTTGAATTTCGTCAGGCGTACATTGATTTGCTGTGGTTTGGCAAGCAGATAGTAAGCAAGTCAATGATAAAAAAAGCCATTTTAAATGATTAAATTTGATGATTTGCATAAAAAATATTTCCTCAAAACAAAGTTTTTCAATTATTAGGTAATTTTTGTGTTTTTTATCACTTTAGTTTAGTCATGATTCTTTTCAGTCTATCCAATCATCAAAAAGATAGAGAAAAACGTATTTATTTCAATTGAATCAATTACTATAAATAAACGCTGTTAAAGCTGACCATTATGTTGTCCAATGAGAATGTTTTTGTTTCGGTGGTCATTTTTTTCTTTTTGAAATCAGCATGGTGCAACTTATTGTACCATCTTTAGTTTTGCAATTTTCGGTACAACTTGTTGCACACTACATATTTTTTACAGGCAGCCTGAAGTGCCAATCGGCTCGCATTATAAACCCTTACGCATAATCCGTTGCCCCAATGTTGCCGAAATGCGGTTAATCCAATAGAGCCATTTGCTTTTGCCTGCCATGATTTCATAGTGGTCGCGTTGAAAATCGCGCCAAAATTCTTGTGCCAGTTCATCGGGTGAAATTTTCAGATTGGCATGTCCTTTGCCTTGCGACATCGGGGTCAAAACCATGGGCGGCAGAATTTCAAATACGCGCACGCTGCTTGCTTCTAACTGCCAGCGTAGCACTTGTGTGAAGCTGTGCAAACCTGCTTTGGTGGCGCAATACAGAGCGCAGGTTTCTTTGGGGACAATCGCCAAACCCGATGACACGTTCACAATCGCCGCTTGCGGTTTGTTGCGTAAAATGGGCAAAAAAGCCAAGCACAATTGCGTGGGAGCGGTAAGATTGGTCTGGATTTCTTGCGCGATTTCGTCATCGGTTTGCGTGTCAAAAGGTTTGGTAAACTGAATGCCTGCGTTGTTGATGAGTATATTGGCATCGGGAAATTGCTGTACCAAACGGGCGCGGTCTTGGGCATTGCCAATGTCGGCAACGGCAATTTGGCAGCGAGTGTGTTCGGCTTTCAGGCTGCCTGAAAGCCAGCTTTGTGCTTCGCGCAAAACGTCTTCACGGCGACCAACCAATATCACTTGATTGCCGGCGGCGTGGAATTGTTTTGCCAAGGCAAAGCCTATGCCTGTTGCACCGCCTGTGATTAAAACGGTATGCCCTGTTGGGGTCATGATTTTTCTTTCTGTTTTAGATGTTAATGCCAACTCTTTCAGGCAGCCTGAAAAGCTGGCATGGGTTGGATTTTTTAATCCAATCATGTGGTTTTTTCGGGAGATGTCGGATACCGCCATTGTACCTACGGTTTCTGTTGCAACAATACTATTTGTTGTAGGATAAAAGATTTTGTGGCTGTACATTTTGCCATTGCACCATGTTTTTTCTTCTATTTCTACACTTGTTGCGCTGTTTTGTTCACTGCGTAAATAGACTTCTTTTAAGGCTGGACGTTTGTTTTGGCGCACTCGGTAGTATGCTTCATAACGGTATGTTGGGTCTGATTTGTTTGTTATTTTGAGCAGGTGGTTTTTGCTATCTATTTAGGACAAGCCCATGTGGTTTCAGTTAAACTGCTTAATTCATCAATTAAAATAAACCAGCCTGATGCGGTTTACACATGGATTTTATAGCCTGTGGTACCATAAGAACCAATGCTGCTTTGGGAAACAGCAATGTCGGTTTTGCCATCAAAATTGTAGTTGGCAGGATTGAGAAAATCAGTAAAACGAAATGGCGGACCTTCTGTGAAGCGGAATACACGCAAATCTTTGCTGGTAAAGGTTTGACGGTGTTTGCCTGTATTCAATTCAATGCTGCCTGCACCTTCGCATGAGGTTTCATTGCATTGGGCAACCTAAATGTTTGCCGTCCAAGTTTTGTCTTTGAGAATAAAATTTTGCGCTTGGGCTAATGAGGTAGCAAACAGCATAGCCAGCAATAAATAATCTTTCATCATAGCTCCTTACTGATGATGTTCTTGATTTTCAGGCTGCCTGAAAAGCCAATTCGCGCATCAAATGTGTGCTTAATTTGTCGCCCACTTCATCCAATTCAGGTGCAGGCTGCACCAAATCGGCGATTTGTACCATTTCCATGCCCGCATAACCACATGGATTGATTTGCTTAAATGGCGACAAATCCATGTTCACATTTAAAGCAAGTCCATGATAAACTGAACCATTTTTAATGCGTAAACCCAAAGATGCGATTTTGCGTTCGCCGACATAGACCCCCGGTCTTTTCGGGTCGGCGGCTGCCTGAATGTTGTATTCGGCAAGTGTGGCAATAATTGCGTTTTCCAGCGCGGATACGATGTGGCGCACGCTTTGTTTGCGGCGTTTGAAGTCAATCATCGTATAAACAACTAGTTGCCCCAAGCCGTGATAGGTAATTTGTCCGCCACGGTCTATCTGCACCACAGGAATATCGCTTGGAAACAACAAATGTTCGGGTTTGCCTGCCAAACCTTGTGTGAACACGGGATAATGTTCCACCAGCCATAATTCGTCTTCGGTGTTGTCATCGCGTGTGTCGTTGAAGTGTTTCATTGCATCAAAAATTGGTTGGTAATCTTGTCTACCCAATTTTTTGATTTTCATAAATTTTCCCTCTCCCTAATCCTCTCCCAAAGGGGGAGAGAAATGTATTGTTAAAACACCACCTTAACCATAGGATGTGAGGTTACTGCACGGTAAATGTTGTCCAACTGTTCTTGATTTTCGGCGCGAACTGTTACGGTTGCACCAATAAATTTTCCCCCTGAGCTGGGGCGCAGTTTGACATTGGCTTCGGTGGTATGGGGAGCGTGTGTTTGAATGGCTTTGAGTATTTCGGGCACAAAATCAGGGTGTTGTGCGCCCATGATTTTGAGATTGAAATCAGTAGGAAATTCAATGAGTGAGGATTGTGTTTGGTTCGCTTCTTGTGTCATCATTGTGCTTTCTGTGGTTTATTTTGGGGCGGTATTTTATCGGAAATGGGGTGTATTGCACAGTCATGGTTTGCTTGTTGTTTAAATTTTTATTTAAAAACAATTATCTGATTTATTATTGGGCAATTTGTGGTATTGAAAAAAACGATGATGCTTGCAATATGTTGCCGAAACCGATATCTTATGCTGCTTGAAAACACACATTTATTGAAGGAAACAAAAATGAGCGACAAAATTGTACACGTTACCGATGCTTCTTTTGAGCAAGAGGTATTGCAAGCAGAATTACCTGTATTATTGGATTTTTGGGCTGCATGGTGCGGTCCTTGCAAAATGATTGCCCCTGTGTTGGACCAGTTGGCAGAAGAATATGCAGGTAAAGTGAAAATTGCCAAAATCAATGTTGATGACAATCAAATTGTGCCTGCGCAGTTTGGTGTGCGTGGCATCCCCACTTTAATTGTGTTCAAAAATGGTAAAGCGGTTGCCACCAAAGTAGGTGCTTTGGCGAAAAATCAGTTGGCATCATTTATTGATGCATCCATTGCTTAATTGGTATTCATGATTGTGAACACAGGCTGCCTGAAATGTTTCAGGCAGCCTGTTTGTGTACGTCCCGCGCAACATGATTTAAAATGACGTGATTGTGTTGTTTTGAATGAAGTGATTTGATGATGAACCAACTTTATCCCTATGCTCATATTGTGCATTTGTTTTGTGCGATTGCTTTTGTAGGCGGTGTGATTTTTGAAGCTTTGATTTTGGGTGTTTTACATGGTAAACAGGTTTCACGCGAAACTCGTCAAGAAGCGGATAAAGCCATTGCTCGCCGTGCGGTTCGGGTTATGCCATGGATTGTGTTGGGTGTGTTTTTATCGGGTTTGGTGATGTTGCATCGTTATATTGATGTTCTGAAAGCCCCTTTTACAAATGGTTTTTCGATGCAACTGACTTTAAAATTATTATTGGCTTTGGGAATTTTAGGGCATTTTGGGGTGGCAATTTACAAAATGAAAACTCAAACTTTAACGGTGGCATGGTCAAAATACATTCATCGGGCGGTATTATTGCAGATGTTGTTGATTGTGTTTTTGGCAAAAAGTATGTTTTATTTTGCATTTTAGGACTTAATTTTCACGCTGTTTCACATAACATTGGGTTTTCAGGCAGCCAGAAAACAAAAAACAGCAAAATAAAAGCAATATTTACGCATTAAAAAATCATTTTAACGCATAAACTGCTTATGATTGACTTCTAACAACACCCGATGATTTTCAACTTCAAACCCCTTGAAAGAATAAATACATGAATAAATTGACTGTTATTACTGTTATGGCTGCTGCTTTAATGAGCGCAGGGCTGGCTTCTGCTTCTGATAAACATGATAAAATGTACACTCATCAAGCCATGTCTCATGCTCATTCACATCATGGTCATGGTATGCACCATCATCACAAAGGTGGTTTGCCATATGGATATAAAAAACTGAATTTAACTGCAGCGCAAGAAACCGAAATCAAAAAAATTCTAGAAAGCAGTCGCACTGATAATGCTACTGAACATCATATGTATCATCATAAATCCCTTCAAGACAAAATGCAGCAACGCCTCAATCAAGAGCAGCAACTTTTGAGTGGTAAAACATTCAATGAACAAATGGCGCGCCAAATGATTGCACAACGTCATCAAGAACATGCCAATTTGATGCGTGAGCATGCAGAACATGAGTTACGTATGTTGAAAACCGAACACGTAGTATTTCAAGTTTTGACACCTGAACAGCAAAAACAATTTTGGGCGCAACAAAAACAGCGTATTGAAAAATACGGTAACATGATGAATAAAAAATACAATTGATTCATTAGGCAATTTGATGTGCGCTTAATATTAGAGACGGCAAGGCAAATATGTCCTTGCTGTTTTCTTTATCAGGCAATTTGAAACCTTTGCAAAACTTGGTTTGTGATGGCAGAGTTTATATCTGCTCTGTTTTTGATTGAGTTAATTTTTATTTTTATCAATAAATTAGGAAAATAGCGGATATGAAATTTTCCCTGTGTTTGTTTAAAAATGGGTTTTACAAAGGTTTCAGCCTTAAACGCTTTCTGTTAGAATGCTGCCTGAAAAAAATGTACCATTGTCATCATGAATGTCCCACACGAAATTCGTTTAAATGCAGAACGCAATGTATTAACCCTTGTTTATGCCGATGCGATTTATGATTTAAGCGCAGAATATCTGCGCGTTTATTCGCCTAGTGCAGAAGTACGTGGACATGGAGTAGGGCAAGAAATTTTACAAACAGGCAAACGCTTTGTACAAATTACCAACTTGGTAGGTGCGGGCAATTATGCCCTGAAAATCTGTTTTTCTGATGGGCATGACAGCGGTTTGTACGATTGGCATTATTTGCACAATTTGGCAATCAAGCATGATATTTTGTGGCAAGATTATCTCACTCGTCTGAATGATGCAGCTTGTAGCCGTGAATTTGATGATCAAGCTAAAAAAACAGTACACGGTTGCGGAACTTGTGGCAAACATTGAGACTCAGTAAACCTTTTTCAGGCAGTCTGAAACCCAAATTTCGGTACAAAAAATAAATTTCAAAATAAAACATGAATTTGAACAATTTAAACGACTTAATTCCCATTATTCTGATATTGATAACCTGCATCAGCACCTATCTTGGTTTTACCAATCAATTCGTGTTTCAACGTTATCAATTTCATGTTGGTGCGATTTTGCGTGACAAACAATACCGTCGCATCATCAGTAGCGGTTTTTTGCATGCTGATTGGATGCATCTGCTGTTCAATATGCTGACGCTGTATTTTTTCTACCGTCCTATTGTACGTGTTTACGGCATTGAGGGATTTCTTGTGCTCTATTTCGGTGCAATGGCAGCAGGTAGCCTGTTTTCACTATGGCTCTACAAAAATCGCCCCAGTTATACCGCCATTGGTGCATCGGGTGCAGTATCGGGCATCATTTTTGCTGCGATTGCGATTAATCCATTAAGCAGCATCTTTTTGTTTTTTATACCTATCCCCATTCCTGCATGGTTATTTGCCACGTTGTATTTTGCCTATTCCGTTTGGCAAATGTTGCACCCTAAACCGTGGGACAGACACGGTCATGCTGCACATTTGGGTGGTGCGGTATTGGGTATGGTGTTTGCCTTTGTGTTCACACCGCATTACATCATCGCCAACGGTTTATTTGTTGGCATTATGTCGCTGCCTTTGCTGTATTTGGCGTATGAACTGCTCATCAACAAAAAAATCAGATGATGCTTCACATCATTTTTGCAATAACAAGATTTTCAGTCCCTTTTCAGGTAGCCTGAAACCCCAAGAAAGCCCATTATGAACGAGCAAGACAACAACAAACAAACCCACTTTGGTTACCAAACTGTAAATGAAAGTGAAAAAGCAGGCAAAGTGGCTCAAGTTTTTCATTCTGTTGCCAAAAATTACGACATCATGAATGATGTGATGTCGGGTGGCTTGCACCGCGTTTGGAAACATTTTACGATTAGCACAGCGCGAGTGCCAAAAGGCGGTAAAGTTTTGGACATTGCAGGTGGTACAGGCGATTTGTCGCGTGGCTGGGCAAAACGAGTAGGTAAAACAGGCGAAGTGTGGTTAACCGACATCAACTCGTCTATGCTTACCGTTGGACGTGACCGCTTGCTCAATGAAGGCATGATTTTGCCCGTAGCTGTGTGTGATGCGGAAAAATTGCCGTTTTCCGACAATTACTTTGACTTGGTCTCTGTGTCTTTCGGTTTACGCAACATGACGCACAAAGATGTGGCATTAAGTGAAATGTACCGCGTACTCAAATCAGGTGGCACACTATTGGTATTGGAATTTTCCAAAGTGTATAAGCCATTGGAACCCGCTTACGATTTGTATTCTTTTAAATTGCTGCCTTTAATGGGTAAGCTGATTGCCAAAGATGCTGACAGCTATCAGTACTTGGCAGAGTCCATTCGCATGCACCCCGACCAAGAAACGCTGAAACAAATGATGTTGGACGTTGGTTTTGACCAAGTGGATTACCACAATTTGAGCGCGGGTATTGTTGCGCTGCATAAAGGTGTGAAATACTGAATTGATACCATAGGCTGCCTGAAACTTTTCAGGCAGCCTATTTGTCTTTTAAAGGTATGATATGAAAAAAATTTTATTTATTTGTTTGGGTAATATTTGCCGTTCACCTATGGCTGAATACCTGTTTCGCCACATTGCTGCTGAACGCAATTTAAATGTGGTGTGTGCCAGTGCAGGTACATCAGGTTGGCATGATGGTGAGTACATGCATTGTGGTACAGCAGAAATTTTGGATTGTTTCAACATCGCATCAAACGACTTTGTTAGCAGTAAAGTTCCCAATGACGCACCCAAAATCTACGATTATTTAATTGTGATGGACGACAACAATTTGCGCGATATGCAGCAACGTTTTGGTTCATTGTCCAGCATGCAACTATTTAAAATCACCGACTTGCTGCCTGAAAACAGCACATACAATCATGTTCCTGATCCATGGTACACAGGTAATTTCCAAGAAACACGCGATTTGCTCCATCAATGTTGTACCCGTTTGGCAGACAAATTGCAAAATGGCAGTATGTGATTTTAGGCAGCCTGAAATATTTGGTTTGAAGGGAGTGCGGCGCATATTGCAAAATGTATTTTTAAAATTGCTGTGTACTGTTACTGCAAGGTTGCTTGAAATAATGTGAAACATGACATGTTGTGTTTTGTTGCTTCATGCAAAGCATCACTCAACACTTTTCTTCTAACTGGTTCTGCAGCACAGCATGAAAATCTTAAAAGACAGTTTGGTTTACTTGCTTGGCGAAATGTTTGCCAAAGCCATGCCATTTTTGATGTTACCTTATCTCACGCGCAAATTGGGCGTGGCGGGCTTTGGTGAGCTGTCGTTTTATCAAGCGTGTTTGGCGGTGTTGTTGATTGTGTTCGGTTTGGGACAAGATGCGGCGATAACCCGTTATTGTCATTTTTATGGGCAACGCAATTTGCCACAACTGATTCAGGCAGCTTATTGTTACACGGCAGTACTTGGAACATTGGCTTTGCTGTGGGTGTGGTCGGCACAATCTTTGATCTGGATAAGTGTGATTGCGGCGGCGATGGTGCAAGCGATGTTGTCGGTGCAACTGGCTTTGCGTCAATGTCGCAAACAGGCGATTGCTTATACGGTCATTCAATGTGTCTCGGGTTTATTGGTGTCGTTTTTGACCATTTTGTTGCTGGAATGGAGCGAAAATGCGCCACTTGAAAAGCGTTTTGTGGCGATTGTATTGGGCAATGCTTTGTTGGTGTTGGGTGCATACTGGGCTTTTAAACGAGAAAAACAGGGGCGGCAAGGTAAATGGCGTTTCAGGCAGCTTGTTTTGAATTTGCGTTATTTGTTGTGGATTGGCTTACCACTTTTATTGCATCAATTCAGCGGTGTTTTTAAGGGACAATTTGACAGATTGCTTCTACATCAACAATTCGGTGCAAACGATTTAGGTGTTTATGCCGCAGGCTATCAAGTAGCAGCGATATGGGGTGTGTTACTGATGGCTGTCAATAAAGCAACTGTGCCTTATTTTTATCAAGCACTCAAAAGCGGTCGTTTGAATGCAATAAAAGTGAGACAAGGCAGTTTGTGGTCTTTATGGTGTGTGCCTGTGCCTGTTCTGTGTGTGTTATTGCTGCCTGAAAAGTTGTTTTTGTGGCTCTTGGGGGCAGAATTTGTGGGCATTAAATACTTTATTGGGTGCTTTACCTTGTTTTTTTCTTTAAATATACCGTATTTTATTTTGGTCAATTTTTTGTTTTACCATGCCCAAAACAGCGTGATTTCGCGGATTTCGCTGATTTCTGCGGCGGTTTATGCGCTTGTTCTGTTTGTGGTGGTATCTTTGGGTAATGTGACATACATACCTTTTGCCGCACTTTCAGGCAGCCTGATTGTGTTGCCTTTATTGTACCGTTCTGTGAGAACACCGATATGAATTTAGTGATTTGTCATACACCCTTACAAATGCTGATTGCCAGCCACCTTATTGCCCAGTTGCCTGAAACACCATTTGAAGTGTGGGCGTTTGCTTACACTCGCAATGTCAAAACTGAGCATTATTATGCCCGTTTGACTGAATACAGCCAGCGTGCCGATTACGCTATTTTGACACCGAAACAACCTTTATCTTACGCCAGAACCTTGTGTTATATTAAAAAACGTTTTTCAGGCAGGCATTATGAAACGGTTTTTGTGTCCAGCATCAACAGTTTGGTGGTACATTTGCTGTTAAGTTGTATCACGTTTGACCGTTTGGAAACCTTTGATGACGGTACAGGCAACATCACACCCTCTTCGGTTTTTTATCGCAATGAACCGCCATCATTGTTGCGCCGTTGTGTACAAGGTTTATGCGGTATTTGCTTTGATACTGCTACTGTGCGTAAGGTCAGTTGTCGTCATCACACGCTTTATCCCGATAGCCCCAACATCATTGAACATACCGTCCCCCTGACCTTGCTGCCTGAAATTTCGGTTCAGGTAGCCACACATAAGCGACAAAAAATTCTTTTGGGTCAGCCACTCTTACCCAATGCAGCAGACAATATTGCTTTGGCGCATCATTTGTTGCACGAACTGGACATCACACATTATTATCCGCACCCACGCGAAGATTACCGTGTACCCAATGTGGCATATATTGATACCCCTCTGATTTTTGAAGACTGGTTGGTGCAAGCCATTCAAACTGCTCCTGATACCCATTTTGAGATTTACCATTTGTTCAGCACTGCCGCACTCAATGTTGCCAATTTACCGAATATCAGTTTGTATGCAATTGATTTATCGGAATGTATGGATATTAAACAAACACTTAATCGCACTTTATTTGAACAATACCGCAACCACATTGTGCGTCCTCATTTCCGCATTGAGGCTGCCTGAAACATGAAAACCGCTTTTTTGGTACTGTGTCATCGTTTGCCTGTCGGCATCATGGTGTTGGCAAAACGTTATCCCGAATGTCAATTTTATGTGCATTATGATGCCAAATCGCCCCTAGCAGCCATTCAGCCATTGACAAAGCTACCTAATGTACAGATTTTACGCCAACGCATTAATGTGCGCTGGGCGGGATTCAGTATGATAGAAGCCACGCTTGCGCTGATACAAACGGCACTTGCCCAGTCTGATAACCAATATTTTCACCTGATAAGTGGCAACTGTCTGTTGCTGACAACACCGCAGAATATGGCGACTGAAATGTTTCGTGCAGGTGAAGGGGCTTTGCTTATGGAAAGTCGTCCCACTTTGCGATTGCGTTACCGCGTACGTTTCAATACGCCACATGCAGATACCGCTTGGCAGCGTCAATTACATGGCAAGATTTTGACCAAATTGTTTCAGGCAGCCGATTGGCTTGCCCCATTTGCCGATACTGCCTACACAGGAAGCCAATGGTTTTCTGCTGACCGCAAAGCCCTAAATATCCTGTTTCAAGCAGCATTAAGCAGCGATGCAGCTGATTTCTTTGAGAAAAAACTGTGTCCTGATGAGCATTTTTTCCAATACATAGTGCAAAATCTGCCAGCAGGCTGCCTGAAACACATCAACCATAACCGCCGTTACATTGCCTTTAAAGGCAACCACCCCAACTGGCTAACCGTTACCCAACTACCTGAATTGACAAAACAATACTGGTTTGCGCGTAAAGCCGATGATGATTTTCTGTTAAAATATCAATGAATACTGTTCCATTTAGCGTTTTGCTTTCGCTCTATCACGCTGAAAAGCCCGAATATTTACGCGCTTGTTTGCACAGTTTGGCAATACAAACCTTACCTGTTGCAGAAACCGTTGTTGTTTTTGATGGCATGATTTCGCCTGAATTGGCAGATACGGTAAACGCATTTCAGGCAGCCTTAAACATCAAAATTGTGCGGCTGCCTGAAAATGTCGGCTTGGGTTTGGCATTGCAAGAAGGCATCAAACATTGCACACACGAATGGATTTGTCGCATGGATACAGACGATATTGCTGTGCCACAGCGTTTTGCTGTTCAGGCAGCCTATTGGCAACGCAATCCTGACATTGCGGTTTTGGGTGGACAAATCGCTGAATTTGACACGCTGCCTGAAAACGCACAAAACAGCCGTTGTGTGCCACATACACATCATGATATTGCGCTTTATGCCAGAAAACGTAATCCCATCAATCACATGACTGTTGCGTTTAAAAAATCAGCTGTGTTGGCAGCAGGCAATTATCGTCATGCCCCTTTGTATGAAGACTACGATTTATGGGTAAGAATGCTGCAAAACGGTTGCCAATTTGCCAACCTGCCTGAAACATTGGTGTATGCCCGAGCAGGTGATGCAATGTACCAAAGACGTGGTGGCTGGGCATATGCCTGTCGTGAAATCAAAATGCAATGGTGGTTTTACCGAAGTGGCTTTTTGACGGCATGGCAGATGGGGCAAAATTTGGCTTTGCGTTTACCTGTTCGCCTGTTGCCACAAAGCCTCCGTGCTTGGGTGTATCGCCATTTATTGCGTCAAAAGCAGGTTGGCTGAAAATTTGTATTGATTTGACATCATGATTTTATTGCGTTTTTTATTGGCTTTTGTTTTGATTTTGACTGTACCCGCCATCGCATTTTGGCCCAGTCAAGAATGGACACGCCCTACAATAACCAATTTAACCAGCTATGCCGCATTGAGCGTGGCTTTGGTTTCCGCGTATTTTACCTTGCGGAGTTTACGCCGTTTTCCAGGTGAACGTTCTGCGCTTTCTGTTGTACCTGTTTGCGCGGTAGCGTTTGGTGGGGTATTGGTGGCATTGTGGTTTTTCAGGTTGCCTTATTCGGTTTTTTATTTAAGTGCAGGCTTGGTGCTGACTTTATCGTATTTGTTTGCTGAAAGCCATTTGGCAGCACGGCGTACCTTGCATTTACATTACATTGATGTCAGCGGCATGGACGTTTTGCCCACGTCCAACAATGTGCGTTGGCACAAATTGGCACAGCCAATGCTGCCTGAAAACGAAAAAGTGCGTGCCGTCATTACCAATTTGCACGCACCCGATTTGGGTGCAGAATGGCAAAAATTTTTGGCACATTGCACCTTATGCGGTATTCCCGTTTACAACATACGCCAAATTGAAGAGTCGCTTACAGGGCGTGTCCGCATTCGCCATATGTATGAAAACGATTTGGGTTCATTGTTGCCATCGCCAGTTTATATGTTCATCAAACAAATCTTGGATATGGCTTTGGTACTCATCAGTTTACCGCTGACTTTGCCCCTTATGTTGGCAACAGCATTGGCAATTCGTATGGAAAGTCGTGGCAAAATCTTGTTTGTACAAAACAGAGTAGGGCAGGGCGGACGCGAGTTCAAAATTTACAAATTCCGCAGCATGAGTGTGGATTCAGAAAAAGACGGTGCTAAATTGGCACAAGTGGGCGACAGCCGCATCACACGAGTAGGACAATTTATCCGCAAAACCCGTCTAGACGAATTACCCCAATTTTTCAATATTTTAAAAGGCGAAATGAGTTTAATTGGACCGCGTCCCGAGCAAAAATATTTTGTTGCCCAATTTGAACAAGTCATACCATTTTACAGCTATCGCCACATTGTCAAACCAGGTTTATCAGGTTGGGCGCAAGTAACACAAGGCTATGCAGGCAACGAAGACGAAACACAAGTCAAAATTGAACACGATTTTTACTACATCAAACACTTTTCTTTCGCACTTGATGTGTTCATCTTATTTAAAACCATCAAAACCATTTTTACAGGTTTTGGCGCACGCTGATTTTCAGGCAACCCGAGTATTTTTGTTGTGTACCGAAAACATCAAAATCACAACACAATAGAAGACATTAAGGCTGCCTGAAAACTTATGCCGTGCTTTCAGGCAGCCTTTAAGATATAATATTGGGTCAATGTTTTATTGATTTCCCAGAAGAAAGGTACATAAATGGCAGATTTTAATCAAATTTTGGATGCGGGCGATGTGGACTCAGGTATCATTAACGTGGTTGTAGAAATTCCCGAAGGTTCGTGCCACAAAATCGAATGGAACAGAAAATTAGCGGTTATGCAGTTGGATCGCGTAGAACCCCAAATTTTTGCAAAACCCACTAATTACGGCTTCATCCCACAAACTTTGGACGAAGATGGCGATGAATTGGACACGCTGATTATTACGCGTGAACCCTTGCCAACAGGCGTATTCATGGAAGCACGCGTGATTGGTGTCATGAAATTTGTAGATGATGGCGAAGTGGACGACAAAATCGTGGTTGTGCCAGCAGATGACCGTGATACAGGTAATGCCATCAAAACATTAGCCGATTTGCCCGAACAACTGATTAAACAAATCGAGTTTCATTTCAATAACTACAAAGCCTTGAAAAAACCAGGTAGCACCAAAGTGGAACATTGGGGCGATGCAGAAGAAGCAAAAAAAGTCATTCGCGAATCGCAAGAACGTTGGCATAAACAATAATGGCACACAAGCTGCCTGAATGTTTCAGGCAGCTTAATTCATATTTAAATTTGTTGTGCAAAATGTGCCAAAAAATGTAAGTTTTATTTGAAGTGGTTTGGGTGCTATGGAAACATTTGACGGTTCTTTTTCCGATGACAGTGAAATTCGCAGCTTAAATTTGCCCCCGCATTCCATAGAAGCGGAGCAATCTTTATTGGGTGGTTTATTGTTGGAAAACAACGCGTATGACCGCGTTGCTGATGTTGTGAGTGAAGAAGATTTATACCGTCATGAACACCGCCTCATTTTTCGTGCCATCATTGCCTTAATCAATACCGCCAGACCTGCTGATATCATTACCGTTCAAGAAGAATTGGCGCGACATGATGATTTGGAAAATGCAGGTGGTTTTGATTATTTGGTTACATTGGCACAAACCACACCCTCTGCTGCCAATATTCGCCGTTATGCCGAAATCGTGCGCGAACGTTCTATTGTGCGTCAGTTGGCAGAAGTTGGAACAGAAATTGCTAGAAGTGCTTATAACCCACAAGGTGCAACAGCAGAACAACTGCTTGACCAAGCCGAAAACAAGGTTTTCCAAATTGCAGAAAGCACAGTCAAAGCCAAACAAGGCTTTTTGAATATGGAAGATTTGTTGCGTGAGAACATTGAGCGCATTGATTTTTTGTATCAGCGAGATAATCCCAATGAAGTAACAGGTATTTCCACGGGCTTTGTGGATTTGGACAAAATTACCTCTGGCTTGCAAAAAGGCGATTTAATTATTGTGGCAGGTCGTCCCTCTATGGGTAAAACCGCCTTTGCCATCAATATTGCGGAACACATTGGTATTTATGAAAAACAAGCAGTTGCTGTGTTTTCTATGGAAATGGGCGGGGCGCAATTGGTAATGCGTATGCTTGGTTCAGTTGGACGTTTAGACCAATCTGTTTTGAAAAATGGCAATTTGCAAGATGAACATTGGGAAAGATTAAACGAAGCAGTAGAAAAACTATCTGGTGCACCAATTTTCATTGATGAAACAGCAGGTTTAAGTGCTTTGGAAGTGCGTGCGCGTGCGCGTAGATTGGCAAGAAAATTTGACGGCAAATTGGGCTTGATTGTCATTGACTATTTGCAGTTGATGTCAGGTTCGGGGCGCAGCGACAATAGGGCTGCTGAATTAGGTGAAATTTCCCGTTCACTCAAAGCATTGGCAAAAGAATTACAAGTACCCGTGATTGCTTTATCGCAGCTTTCACGTACAGTAGAACAACGCACCGATAAACGTCCTATGATGTCGGATTTGCGTGAATCGGGTGCGATTGAGCAAGATGCAGATTTAATTATGTTTATGTTTCGAGATGAATATTACACGCGAGAAGCCAGTCAATTTAAAGGTTTGGCGGAGTGCATTATCGGTAAACATCGTAATGGACCAACAGGTAGGGTGTTTTTGACTTTCTTGGGGCAGTTTACCAAATTTGAAAATGCAGCATATATACCCCAGAATATTGCGACTGATTAGATTTAAAATCAAAAAAATTCAAATAATTAAGAGAATATGATGAAAAAAATAAAAGGCTTTACATTGGTGGAACTGATGGTCGTGGTTATCATTATGGGAATTATGGCGGCTGTTGCCATGCCTAGCATGAACGCGTTTGTCGCCAAATCCCGCATCAATAACCGTGCCGAACAAATTGCCAGTTTATTTCGCTATGCCAAAGGCGAAGCCATTCGCATGAATAAAGCCATTATCATTTGTGGTAATGCCATACGCAGCGATGGCAGACCTTCTGGCAATTGCAATAAAGATAATTACAGCAGTGGTTTGAAAGCCTTTGCGGATATGAATCGAACAGGTGCTTATGAAGCCGATACCGACCAGAACATCCGCACCATTGCCATTAATGGCAATGGTGCAGGCGATAAAGTTAAAGTGGAAGTGGATTATTTTAATTTGCAGAAAACTAAAGATGACAAGCCTAAAAATGGACAGGGTGAGTTTGTATTTTTGCAAAATGGTCGTTTTGGCTTAAAAGATCAAGGCAATGTTACTTTATCGTCACATTATGTGCGAATTAAATTAATGGATGCAGAAAACGAGAAAAATACATCACGTCACCGTTATGTCATTATTTCACCTTCAGGTAGCACGATGACTTGTCCTGCGGGTAGCGATAAAGACACCAAATTATGTAAAGCTGCCTGAAACATCAAACTGTTTCAGTTTCATTTATCATTGGACATTGGAAAAACACGATGAATCCCAAATTCACAATGCAATCAAATAAAAATAAGGTGCGTGGTGCAACCATTATTGAAGTAATAGTATCGGTATTTTTGCTTACTTTCGGTATTTTGGCATTGATTGCTGCACAAATTCGTTCAGTAGCAAGTGTTCAAGAAGCAGAAAACCGCACCTTAATTGCCCAAGCTGCTGAAGCTTATGCAGAAGGTATGTTGGCGAATCCTACTGTTGTAATCAATGATAACAGAGAGTTAATCATCACGTACGACCATTATCGTACAGACCCAAAAGACGTTGATGCAAACAAAACTGAATTCACACAGTTGGGGAATAATGCACAAAAAACCAAAAAAGAGCTGGCAGATTTGCAAACTGATAATTTTCAGGCAGCCTTAAATGCCATACCTGATGTGGCAGGTATTCAATTTACCGTTTGTCAAGATGTGGATGATGCACGCAAGCCAGCATGGGGTGATGGACATTGCAACAAAGGTGCAACAGATGGTACAGTAATTAAGGTGGCTTGGCGCATGAAAGACAAAGATGGTAAAACCGATACCGATGCGGCATTACACACTTATGTATTAAAAGTAAAAAGTTAATTATCCCCATTATTATTATGATTTGGGTTAAAAATGAAAAATCATCAATTTATCTGTAAAGTACGCGGTTTTACTTTAATAGAATTTTTGGTTGCTAGTGCATTGGCAACCATTGTCATCGTTGCAGCGGGTGGGACGTATTTCATGACCCGAAAACTCAACGAATCAGCACAAGCACGTATTGAGGTACAAGACAGTATTCGCAATGCTGCGACCATAATCACTCGTGACGCACGAGGTGCAGGCAGCTTCGGCTGTTTCAGTACTGGCAGAATTGTAGAAGGTGCAGCAACCGCCACAGTTACACCAACGGGTGCATTTCCAGATGCCACAGGCATTCAAAATGGGATTGCGGGTATTCAATTTAATGCAACGGAAAATCAGGGCTATGGCATCATTCAAACTACCAATCTCGATGGTTTCCCTGCTGGTTTTACCGAAAATGGTAAGGGTGCTTTGATTTTCATCTATGGTAAAGACAGCTGGGGCATTAAAGGGATAAACGGTACGACTTCTGTTGATGTAGTTAATCGTGAAGGAAGCAGTAACATTGTTCAAATAAAAGGACCTATGGTATTGAGCAGTTGCAACAATGCTTATTCATTTACACCTCAATACAGTAATGTTAAACCAGAACAGGTTACGGTTACTTTGAACAACATTAAGGGTAAGCTTGACACCACTGATATCAGCGCCAAAAATATGGCGTTGCTGTCGTTAAGCCAATTGTATGCGGTGGCTTATTGGGTTGCAGAAGTAGATGGAAAATCCAGCTTATTGCGTATGGAAACCGACATCAATGGCGGTTGGACATCACCACAGTTATTGGCAAACAATGTTAGTGAAATGAATGTCAATTATGCGTATGAACAAAATTGTCAGGTATCCGATAAAACACCAGGTAATAATGTTAATTTCAAATATTCAAGTACTTTAGATGCCCCCAATTTACCTGCTTTGGTGCAAATTCAGTTGAAATACCAATATGCTGGAGACCCCAATGACAGCAAATCAGTAGGTGGGGAAAACACCCATGTGATTAATGCAGGTGTGCGTGGTGGTTCTAAATGTTCCACATTCGTCAATTATTCAGAAGACTAACTCAAGGCAGATAACATGAATGTAAAACACAAACAAAGCGGTTTTTCGCTGTTTATCGTACTGGTTTTGATGTTGGTCATCGCATTCTTGGTTATTGCCACCAACCAGGCTTCTTTAACTGAAGTGCGTGCTAGTGCCAATGAGGCAGACCGAAAATTGGCATTGAGCCGTGCTGAATACAGTTTGCGTGATGCAGAAGCCATTATTAAAGAAGAAGCTTTGAAACCTGCGGGTACAGGTAAAATGACCTTTACAGATAATTGCGATAAAGGTTTCTGTAAACCTGCTGAAAAAACGTATGATCCCAGTCGTGCAAAAGAACCTTTTGCCTATTCAGGTAATTCAGGTAAGGAATCTAAAGTTGAAGCATGGAAACGTTGTTCTGATGACATAAGCAAAGCGTGTCAATCAGGAGAAACTGTTTTGGATAACAATAAGCAAAGTACCCGTGTTGACAATGATGGCAAACGCAGTTACATCATTGAATATTTGGGTGTAGCGCAAACCCCAACCAGCACAGGCGATGAGCGCGAAATTTTCCGCATCACTGCGCAAGCACATGGCGACAATGAAGACACACGCGTTATTTTGCAATCTTATGTGGAACTAACCCGAGATTAATCATGAAACTGAACTTATCCAAACAAAAAGGTTTTACTTTAACCGAACTTATGGTTGTTATTGTGATTATTGGGGTATTGGCAGCATTTGCTTTGCCGACTTATCAATCCTATGTGGAAAAAACCAATTTAGCTGAAGCCAAGCAACAAATTACTGCCATTTATCAGCGTATTCAAAATGAAAAAGTGGCCAACACCAAAAAATTAACAGATAAAGCCTCATATGAAACCTTTTTGAATGCAGCCTTGCCTGCCAATAAAGGACAAAAATACCATTTTTATTTTGATGTATCGTCCAATGGTAAACTTATGGAAGTTTATTTCTTGGCTGCCCCAGTTAATAAGGATTACAAACATTATTTGTGGGCAAATGATAATGGCGTGGTATTAAAATGCAAATCCAATAATGCTTCTTCATTGAAAACAGTTGAGAAAAAACAACCAAGCAACTGTGAAAAATTTTGATCCTTTTGGGACATGCTTACTTTTTCAGGCAGCCTTTGCTACAATGCACAGGCTGCCTGAAAACTTTATTCGGGTTTGATTGAATATAATGTGAGGACAATATGAATCATTTATTAACAAACAAAATCGTTTTGGTAACAGGTGCAACACGTGGCATCGGTGCAGCGATTGCCGACACATTGGCGCAAGCAGGTGCAACCGTGATTGGTACGGCTACATCAGAAAACGGTGCAGCAAGCATTCAAACCCGTTTGGCACAATGGCAAGGGCAGAGTAGGGTATTGAATGCCAGCGAAGAAGGTGCGATTGAGCAACTGATTGCCGACGTTGAAAAAGAATTTGGTAAACTGGATATTTTGGTTAATAATGCAGGTATCACACGCGATAACTTATTGATGCGCATGAAAGAAGAAGAATGGGACGAGATTATGAATGTGAATCTCAAATCCGTTTACCGTGCCAGTAAAGCCGTGTTGCGTGGCATGATGAAACAACGCAGCGGTCGCATTATTAACATCACATCGGTGGTTGGCACAATGGGCAATGCAGGGCAAACCAATTATGCTGCTGCGAAAGCTGCTTTAATGGGCTTTTCTAAATCGCTGGCACGTGAAGTAGGCAGCAGAGGCATTACCGTAAACTGTGTCGCACCAGGATTCATTGACACCGATATGACTCGCGCTTTGCCAGAAGAACAACGTAAAATGTTCACAGAACAAACTGCTTTGGGGCGATTTGGCGAAGCGCAAGACATTGCCGATGCGGTGTGCTTTTTGGCTTCTGACCAAGCCAAATACATTACAGGACAAACTTTACATGTTAATGGCGGTATGTTAATGCCTTGATATTAGGAAATATCCAATAGATTTTTGTGTGGTGCAACAGGCTGCCTGAAACTTTTCAGGCAGCCTGAATTTCTTGCAAGATTTTGTCTAAAAAACGCCCTTGACGAACCAAGTTGGCAGCTTGTTCATATTGTTTTTCGTTTAAAGTTTGTGCCAGTTGATTGTGTAGTTGCGTTTGTTCAGCACTGATTTCTGTACGCAAAGCATTCAATGCGACTTCATCGTGTGCCAATTTGGCATCATTCAGTTGTTCACGCCACATCATTTGTTGTATCAAAAAATTAGGTGCAAATTGTGTGTGCTCAGGTGCATCGGCATGAATGCCCTGTTGTTGCAGTAAATAAGCTGCGCGATTAAGCGGATTTTGCAAAATGTGGTAAGCTTGATTGAGTGTTGCTGTCATCATAAGCGATTGTTTTTTCTCAAATGGAGATGCAGCCGCTGTGTTGTCAGGGTGAAAACGTGCCACCAAAGTGCGGTAATTTTGGGTAAGCGTTTCGATATCCAAATCAAATTGTTCGGGTAAATGAAAAAGTGTAAAAGGATTCATGATTTGTTTTAGGTCAAAAAAGTTTAATTTCATATGAATAAAACTTTCAGGCAGCCTGAAAATAAGACGATTGTAGTCGTTTTCAGGCTGTCTGAAAATCAAAACAGGCGTATAATTTACCCCGTTTTGATATTTGAAAAATCCGAATATAAGGATTAAATGGAACAGCCATGTCTGAACACGAACCCAAATCACAAGAAACAACAACCGAAAAACCGCTCAAAAAAGCGGCAAATAAACCCAAAACTGTGATTAAAATTCACGATGCGTCTGAACGCATTCAACCCAAAATGGCACACGGTCGCTATGCGAAAATCCGTGTAGCGATGATTGTGGCAACTCAGCTTTTTTTCTATTGTGTGCCTTGGTTGCAATGGAACGGTCGTCAAGCGGTGTGGTTTGACATTGCAGGGCGGCATTTTTACATTTTCGGCATGGTTTTAGAACCTGCTGATTTATTGTATTTAACTGGTTTGCTGATGGTTTCGGCATTTGGTTTGTTTTGGTGGACAACGATTGCAGGGCGTTTGTGGTGTGGTTATTCTTGTCCGCAAACGGTGTACACCGAAATCATGTTGTGGATAGACCATTTGGTTGAAGGTGACCGCAATAAACGTTTGAAATTGGATAAAGAGCCGTGGCATGCACGAAAAATTGGCATTAAGGCAGTTAAATACACCCTGATTTTCATTGTTGCAGCGTGGACGGGTTTAACGTTTTCAGGTTGGTTTGTGCCGATTCGTGAATTTGTGCCTGCGGTTTTTGCAGGTACAGCAGGTTCGGTGGCATTCGGAACGGCGGTGTTTTACGGTTTTGTAACGTGGTTGTTTGGGCACATTATGCGCGAAAAAGTGTGTTTGCATATGTGTCCTTATGCGCGTTTCCAAAGTGCAATGTTTGACCATGATACATTGGTGATTTCCTATGACGAGGAACGCGGTGAACCACGCGGTGCGCGCAAGAAAAATGTGCCAAAAGAAGAACAAACAGTAGGCGACTGCATTAACTGTATGGCTTGTGTGCATGTGTGTCCCGTAGGCATAGACATTCGTGATGGCTTGCAATATCAATGTATTGGTTGTGCCGCTTGCATTGATGCGTGTAACGAAATCATGGACAAAATGAATTATCCACGTGGTTTGATTCGTTATACCACTGAAGCGGTTTTGAAACACGAATACACCGATGCCGAAATCAAAAAACGCCTGTTGCGTCCCAAAGTATTGGGTTATGGTATGGCTTTAAGTTTGGCGGTTGTTGGTTTGGTGGTTGGCATTATCACGCGTCAAACCATACAAATTGACATCATTAAAGACCGTGGTGTGATGGTGCGTGAAAACAAACAAGGTATGTTGGAAAACACTTATACTTTGCACATCAGCAATGCCAGTGATGAAGTACAAGTGCTAACTGCCAGCGTAGCAGGTTTTGAAGACATTGTTTTAACAGGGCTGCCTGAAAATGGCATTGTGTTAAAAGGTGGTGAAATCGTGAATGTGCCTGTGCAAGTTGCCACGCAGCCTGAATATGCGGGTAAAGGCAGCCACCCGATTGAGTTTACTTTCCAATACCGCTCACAAAGTACTCCTGAAAGCGAAAGTCGTCAAATTCAAGAAGATGCCATTTTTATTGGGGAATAATGCCAAATGAAAGAATTATCTGTTGAAGAACAACGCAGTCAAGCACCTTGGTATCGTCAGCCGATTTTTTGGATATTGATGTCGGGACCAATTATTGTTGTGATTGCAACATCCATTACTTTGAATATTGCCAGCGACAACATCAGTGATATGGTCAGTGATGATTACTATAAAGACGGCAAACACATCAATTTACAGTTGGAACGTGATGTGGTTGCCATGCAGCGCAATATACACGCACAGGTTTTTTTCAATGATGAAAACAATGCTGCCAAAGTGTTCATTAGTGGTGATTTTGACCCGAAACAAACCATCAATTTGTTGTTGCAACATCCTGCTAAAAAAGAGTATGACCAAATCATAGAATTGAAAGCACTTGATGTGCCTGTGTCGGGCGACAAACATGAATTTTCGGCGGTGTTTCAATCGTTACCCAGTACCATACATTGGTATGTGCGTATTGCAGATGCGGCAGGGACGTGGCGTATAGAAGAAAAATGGTTGCCCAATCAAGGTGGGGCAGTCAGTTTAAAACCCAAAGAAAATGTCTTGGTTAAAGCGGCAACATCGGCTGCTGTACATGAATAATCCATCAACAGGCTGCCTGAAATCTTTTTCAGGCAGCCTGAACATCATCAGAAACGTCATATCAGCAAGGAATTTTTGACAGCATCACAAAAATCTGTCAGGCTTATTTTTTTCGTTTTGGGTTCAATATTATGCCTGTTTCCAACCGCTTTTATGCTTTGTTTACTTCGGTTTTTTTGCTGTTCGCGGGTTTTGGTTTATTTCTGAATTCGGCTGGGGTGAAATTATCGCAAATGGGGGTAAGCAATATTGCCATTGGTACGCTCAATGCCGCGTTTTTTTGTGGTGCATCATTGAGTGCTGTTGCGGCGCACCGAATTGTGTCTAATGTGGGACACATACGCAGTTTCAGTGTATTTGGCGCAGTGTTTGCCATGTGTTCATTGGCGCATTTGATGACAGAAAACCTGTATGCTTGGGGCGTGTTACGCACGGTATTGGGTTTTTGTTATTTCAGTATGTTGATGGTGGTGGAAAGTTGGTTTGCGGAACAAAGCACGCCACAAAAACGCGCCAAAGTGCTGGCAATTTACAATTTGGTTTACTATTTTGCTTTCACTTTGGGCATTTTGCTGTTGAGTTTGAATTTGAGCAGCGACAATATTTTTGTGTTAGGCACATTATTGGTTATGGCAGCCATGCTGCCTGTAACGCTGACACGCATGAAAGCCCCTGAATTGCCGCCACGCCAAAGCATACGCACGCCACGCGTGTTTGCCATCGCACCTCTGGCATTTGTTACCGCGTTTTGTGGTGGGATTTTGGTAAATGGCTTGTTTACCATGGCATCGGTTTTTCTGTTGCAACAATCATTGAATTTGCAGCAAATCTCCGCTTTTTTAACTTCTGCTATGGTTGGTGGGTTCTTGGTACAACTGCCGATTGCTAAATTGTCTGACCGTTTTGGTAGACGCAATGCGATTTTGGTATGTGCCGCTTTTTCGGCATTGGGTGCAATAATCGGTTTGTTTACCATGTTGTTCGGATACGCCACACCCATTTTGCACAATGGCGTGGCATTTGCCTTTGGTTGTGGTTTATTCGCCCTTTATGCATTGAGCATTGCGCGCGCCAACGACCGTTTGCCCAATAATATGAACACCGTAGAAGTCAGCCGCAGTTTATTGTTTTGTTATGGATTAGGTTCATTGGCAGCACCGATTTTATTGGGTTTGATTACCGATTTTGCACCACAATACGGTTTTTATGCCTTTTATGCGGTGGTTTGTGTGTTTTTATCCGCCTTCACGTTCAGGCAGCCTGCTGTGCCGCAAGATGAACGCAGCGTGTTTGTACAAGTTCCTGCAGCCGCAGCCACACTTTCGGCAGAACTTGACCCACGTAATGAAGTCTCACATCAGGATTTTGATATTGAACGAGCAACAGAGCACATTACCTATTTGACCAAGCATACTGTGCCACAAAGTGAGACCTCGCCTGAAAATCAGTCAGCCTTAAATCCAACAAACGAAAAATAAACACAGCAGGTTGCCTGAAAGATTTCAGGCAGCCTGATTGTGATGGCCGCCAAATGATAAACGAACAACAAGAAATGTTTGCCATCGCCAGCCCCTGTGTTGGCATTTGTCAAGTGAACAATAAAGGTTATTGCATCGGCTGTTACCGCAACCGCAACGAACGCTTGTATTGGCACACATTTAACGACAGCCAACGTGGTTTATTGCTGACCATTTTGGCGGCACGCCGAGCGGCTTATGAACGCAAAAAAGCCGAAAAAGGACAGCTGCCTGAAAGTGAAATGGGAGCAATACAAGGTGATTTATTTGCTGATGAATGGCTTGGATAGTGGATTGTTTGGGCAGCATTTTGTTTCATGTGAACTTGGGATTAAGTAATCCATTTAGTAAATTCAATTTAAACCAGTACAGTGTTGCCAACTCCCTTATGTACAGATGTGCAGGGCGGGCGTTGTTGCTTTGTATTGCTTTTTCATTTCTGCGACCATACAGGTTCTTATTTTGCCCACGCATTTTGTCGCAATAATTCATCGGCTTTTTGCATACGGAATTGCAAAAATTGGGCTTCGGGCGTGTTCAGGCTGCCTGAAATCGCGTTTTGCCCTTGAAATTGTGCGGTTGAGCCGTTGGGGAAAATCGCGCTGCTGATGCTGCCCTGATTGAGCGTAATTGGCAAGACTTTTTCCTTTTGCCATAACGACTTGCCAAATGTGGACACAGGTTCGTTCACGCCCAATATATCGGCAAAAGTCGGCAGCAAATCGTATTGACTGGATAATTCATCGTGGCGTTGTCCTACTGGATTGCTTGGGTCAAACACAATCAGAGGAATGTGAAAAAGTTGTTTTACATCAGTGGGTTTTGCACCAGCGTTGAGCGTGTGGTCGGCGGTAAACACGAAAATGGTGTTGTTGTACCACGATTGTTGCTCGGCATATTTCATGAATTGGTGCAAAGCCCAATCGCTGTATGCCAATGTGTTTAAAAAACCATTTTCTCCTTTATTATCATGTGGATATTTGGTAAATTCCGCGTCCACATTCGCAAAAGGCTCGTGCGTTGTGCCTGTGAACAAAAATGCGAAAAATGGCTTTTCAGCTTGTTGGCTGATTTGTTTGCCGAAAAATTGCAAAGTGTCGTAATCCCAACCAAAAGGCGGTGTGTCTTGTGGATAATCGCGCAGCAGTGGCACGTCTTCTTGCCCAAAATATTCCTGAAAACCCAATGATTTGGCAATGCCATCCATGTGAAAAGAACGGCGTTTAGACGATTGTGCCATTATCGTGCGGTAGCCGCGCCGATTGGCGAGTTCGGCGATGCGGCTCATTTTGTTCAATTCCAAGCCGAAACCGAGCGGTTCGCGTTCGGGTAGGGCGGGTACTGAAGTTAAGGCTGCCTGAATACCGATGATGCTGCGTTGTCCTGCGGCATAAAATTGTGTCCAAACTTGGCTTTTTGAAATTAATTTATCAGTATGTGGTGTAACACCATATTGATTGCCCGAAAGCGCATCTATATAGCGATATGACCAACTTTCCAGCAAAATGAATACCACGTTTTTGCCAGATGGTTTGTGTGTACTGTGATGTACAAATGGCTGTGGATTTTCGGTGGCGATTTTTTGGTAAGTATCTGAATTTAAATAATTTAAAGGCTGTTGATTTTGGCGTTGACGTATTTCTTGCAGCGCAATCCAAGTGCCGTTGAGCGTGAGATTGGCTTGTGCTTGATTGCCGTTTTGAAACGCGTCCACCGAATTGAGCGGTTTGCCCGAAAGAACCATGCCACGTGCCATTAAAACCAGTAGCAAAATCTGCAATACGCTGAATGTAAAACGTTTTTTCAGGCTACTTGAAACTGAATTTGTCGCTGAAATTACGGTTTTTTTGTATGCCCAAAACATTATCAATAAAAACAATCCGCCCGCAATCGTGTAAGCAATCCGTGAGCCAAACGCGGTTTGTACAATAAATGCCAAGTCATTGCCAATATTGAGTATTTCGCCACCTAAATGCCGTTTAACTTCGCCAAAATAAGCGATATTGGCAATTGCCACGCCCGTTAAAATCAGCAAAAGCGTAAAACACGCCCACGCGGAAAATCGTCTCAATTTCAAAGTGTTGAGTTGTGAATAAGGTAGCAGCAAAATCAGCAAAAATGGTGCAAACACCAACACCAGCAAACGCATATCAAAACGCGTTCCCTGCCACAATGCTGCCCACACATTTGCTTGGTCAAAATAATCGCGGTACACGCCAAACAATGCTATACGCAAGAGCGCAAACACCACCAAACTGAAAGCCAAAATTCGGATTATCATGATGTTTTGATTTGTGTTTCAGTTTATTGGAAAGTTGATTTAGTGTGGTTTTCTGAATGTTTGCACCCAGTATTGTCCACTTCTTGCCATGCTGATTTTGCTGAAATTGGGGGGCATGATGTTGGCACAATTACTGGGCTGCGTCCGTCTTTGCTGGCGTGGCTGAAAGAGCGTTTTTTTGCTATGTCATCGGCGTGTTTTTGTGCTGTACGTTGCAACGCATCATTTAAGCGTAAGGGTGGTGTGGCAGTATAGTGTTTGCGACCGCATTTGTGTGTTTGATTGATGATGTCCACTATTTCTTCAATTGGGATTTTTTTCATGATTTTTTACTTCAAGATTGTGAATACAGGTTCTTAAGGGGTAATCACTATTTTGCCATTGCGGAAGTTTTGTTGACTCATGATGTTGCCGTTGATGGCGTAAACTGTGTGGCTGCCATTTTGAGGTTGGGTACGGAAGATAAAAAGTTGTCCGCTTGTGAGCAACATGGGGTCGGTGCGTTTTTCGCCTGTGCTGTAAAAATCTTGTACCCAATAATTGCCATTGGCTTGCTTACTCAATAGGCGGCGATAGTAGCCATTTTTATTGCTGTGGTCTGTTGGCTGACCTTGTGTGTCAAAATAGGTAACAATGTGTTCTTCAATGATGTTGATGCCACTTTTGTCTGTACTGGTGTTGGCAGGTGCAGTTTGACCCAGAGGAATATTGATGCTGGTACCTAAACCAATATGCCGACCGATGTTGCCACCCAATCCTAAACCCAAAGAAATGCCTTGGCTTGCACAGGCAGATAGAAATAGTGTGCTGGTCAAAATCAAAATGGTTGTTGTGGGTGTTTTCATGGTGTTTGTCCTGCTTGAATAAAGTGCCATTATAGACCGATTGGCTGCCTGAAAAAGCAGAAAATGGGGAAAAATGTTATACCTTATCGCTTGATGAAATGGTATATCATATATAAGTTATTAATTTTAAAAGAAAATTTGCAATTTAAAGTGATTGTATTTATAATGTGTTCATCTGATTTTTTAACCTGTTTTATGAAGGAATGCATCATGTCTCAATGTCAAACTCATGCCAATCACGAACACGTTCACAGTGAAACCTGTGGTCATACCGCCATTCGTCATGGCGACCACATTGATTATTTGCACGATGGTCATTTACATCATGCACACGGTGGTCATTATGATGAACATGTTTTGGATGTAAATGAACACAATCCTGCGGTGTGCAATCCTGTTGATGTGTGTGGCGGTCATGTACATGGTGAAGGTTGTGGTCATGAAGCCGTGCCGCATGGCGACCACATTGATTATATTGTGAATGGTCGTTTGCATCATCAGCATGGCGACCATTGTGATGACCATGGTCCTGTGGAAATTGTGAAATAAAGTTCATTTCAATCAAAATACACGCATCAGCATTCAGGCAGCCACAATATCCATTTGTGGCTGCCTGAATGTTTGTGGTTGAGTTAAGCGAAATGTGTTTGATGCCATTGCAAAATGATGTCGCGGTTAGACGGTGAAAACACTTTTTCGGCGGCTTGGGCGGCAGACAGCCATTTTTGTGCGGTGTGCTCGTCTGGGGCAAGTTTAATGGTGCAGGCGCGTGGTAGTTGAACCGAAAACCAATGTTCGGTGTTGTGGGTAACGCCTACTGCATAGCGGTGTCGCCAATGTGGGAAAATTTCATACACGATGTGATGTTGCCAATCGTGTATGTGTTCAGGCTGTAAAATTAAGCCTGTTTCTTCGGCTACTTCACGCAAGGCTGCCTGAAAAGGGGTTTCGCCCATTTCTAAACTGCCTGTTACCGATTGCCAAAACCCTTTTCTGTCGGCACGTTCTAATAATAAAACATTGCCAATGTCGTCATGAAGTAAAACCAGTACCGAGATGGGTTGTTTGGCTGGTTTGGGGGCAACGGGGTTTTCAGGCAGTATCATGTCTGTTCGTCCTCTGCTTGTGCGCTGCGTGTGTCCATTTCTTTTTTGGCTTCCATGCCTGCTTTTAGAATGGCGATGTCGCTGGGTTTTTCTTCTTCGGGCAGAATGCGGATTTCGCGTTGTGGATAAGGAAAATCAATGTTTTCTTCGTGAAACCGTTTCCAAATGGTCAGTAAAATGGCGGAAAACAAACCCGCAAAGCCGTTTTCTGGGTCTTTGACCCAGAATCCCACACGCAAATCCACGCCATTTTCGCCAAAACCGACCAAAAAAGAGTTGGGTGGCGATGTTTTATCCACGCGCTCTTGTTCGGCAGCAGCTTCTTTGAGAATGCGTAAAGCCAATGATAAATCGGTGTGGTAGGCGACTTGGACGTTTAAACTTTGGTATAAGGCTTCGCTGGTATAGGATTCATTGATGACGGTAGAAGTAACAAAAGTTTCATTGGGAATCAAGGCTTCTTGCCCTGTTGTGCTTTTGAGTACCACAAAACGCGATGTGATTTTGCTAACGTAACCTGTGAAATTGTTTACCGTTAAGCGGTCACCCAAGCGAATGGAGCGGTCTGCAAGAATGATGAAGCCCGAAACGTAATTGCTGGCGATTTTTTGTAAACCAAAACCCAAACCGACACCAAATGCACCACCCAATACCGACAAAACCCCTAAATCAATGCCAACCAAAGGTAAAGCAATCAATACCGAAAGAAACATCAATATGGTGGTGGTAATTTTGCCCAAGACAATGCGTAAATTTAAATCCATGCTGTTGGCAGACATCAGTTGGGCGTTAATCCAACGTGCCAACCACAGCATCAGCAGCATGATGATGCCTACCCACAAAATGCCCGTGGCAATGGTAAACAAATTGAGTTTGCTTGAACCAATGGTTAATTGCAAAGATTTCATCCAATTGATGATGATATTGTCAATGCCACATACCCACAGTAAAAAACATACCCACAAAGTGGTGGATGCGCTGCGTTCCAACCAATCGGAAAAACGGTTTTCGGGCAAAGCGAAATTCAATACCGCCAACATAATGCGTATGGCGGTCATCCAGTTGGCAGCCAAGAGCATCAAACGCAACCAAATGGAAGTTAATCCAGAAACTTCCCAAATGATGAGCGTAGCAATGCCAACACCGAATACCAATATTGACCAAGTGATGCGTTTGGCAATGTGGCGCAAACTGTGCCATTTGATGCGTTCATAGTGGCTGCTTGAAATCAGGTGTTTGGCGATTTGGTGGGTGGCGACCATAATTGCAAAGGCAACAATCAGTTCTATCCAGCCCAATGGTTCGCGGAAGCTGTTTTCAAATAAACGCAGAGTAAAAGCATCGCGTGCGAGTAAATCGTTGAACAGACCGCTAAAACGGTTGGCTTCATTCATACTGCTTCCTTTTGCTTGGGATTATGGAGAGAGATGTGTTATCGGTTTTCGGTATTGTTAGGGTGGGGTGCTTGCACCCACCATTATGATGTACCGATGATTGATTTTTGCTACGCGGAACTTTGTTTCAGGCAGCCTGAAAATGTGGGTGCAAGCACCCACGTTACTAAAATTAAGGCAACAAGCCAATGTGGTTTAAGCCTGCGTTTTCAGGCAGTCCAAACATGATGTTCAGATTTTGCACCGCTTGACCTGCTGCGCCTTTGACCAAATTGTCTTGTACGCTCATCACAATCCACACATTGCCACCGTATTCAGGGGCTTTTTGTACTCCAATGCGACAAATGTTCGCACCACGCACGCTGCGGGTTTCAGGGGTACTGCCTTCGGGCATTACGTCCACAAATGGGCTGCCTGAATAATGTTGTTCCAGCAAAGATTGTGGCGCAAAACCGTCTTTGATATGCACATATAAAGTGGCGTGCATACCGCGTATCATAGGGCTTAAATGTGGCACAAAAATCAGTTTGTCTGCCACATTTTTTTGTAAGCCAGCAATGGTTTGACGGATTTCAGGCAGGTGGCGATGTCCCGATACGCCGTAGGCTTTAAAATTGTCACTGGCTTCACATAACAGCGTGTGTACCGCTGCCTTGCGTCCAGCACCCGATACGCCTGATTTACAGTCGGCAATTAGAGGAGCGTTTTCTTCAATCGCGCCTGCCTGCAATAAGGGCAAAAGCGGCAGAGAAACACAAGTAGGATAACACCCTGGATTGGCAACCAAACGAGCTTGGGCAATCGCAGCGCGATTGAGTTCAGGTAGCCCATAAACGGCTTCGGATAAGGTATGTTCAGCGGTGAAATTTAAACCATACCATTTTTCCCAAGTGGCAATGTCTTTAAGGCGAAAATCGGCAGACAGGTCAATCACACGCACCCCTTGTGCCAAAAGAGCAGGGGCATCACGCATGGCAACGCCGTGCGGTGTGGCGAAAAAAACCGCATCACAGCGTGATAAATCCGCTTCTTCGGGTGTTTGAAAGTGCAAATCGTACACGCCACGCAAATTGGGAAAATAATCGGCAATGTGTTTGCCTGCTTCGCTGCGACTGGTGATGGTGATCACTTGGGCATATGGGTGTTGAGCGAGTAAGCGCAACAATTCCACGCCTGTGTAACCTGTTGCGCCTACAATGCCGATTTTGAGTGTGTTGGGTTTGCTCATGATGAAACTTTCATATTGTTTGCTGATTAGGAAGAAAAGGCGTTTCAGGCAGTACGCAGCCTGAAGCCCAATGATTGACTGCACCATGACCTGAACCGATACCAATCGGATTGGATATGGCTTGATAAATAAATGATTTGGCGGTTTGCAAGGCGTTTGCCATGTTTTCGCTTTTTGCCAATTCAGCAGCAAGACAGGCGGAAAACGTGCAGCCTGTGCCATGTGTGTGGCGTGTGTCAAAACGCGGGCTGCTTAAAGTCAGTTGTGTGCCATCTGCCAAGAAAACCCAATCATGGCATACCGCGCTTTGAGAGTTTTCACGGTGTCCGCCTTTGATGACCACGTTTTTCACGCCCATTTTTTGCAGTTGTAAGGCTGCCTGAAACGCATCATTGGTGTTGTTCACTTGAATACCTGTTAAAACTTCGGTTTCAGGCAGGTTTGGGGTAATAACATCAGCCATAGGTAAAATCAATTGTTTCAAAGCGGAAACCGCATCATTGTGCAATAAAGGGGCGCCACCTTTGGCAATCATGACGGGGTCAAGCACCAATAAACCGAAACTACAGTTTTGTAACGCGTTTGCCACGCATTCAATTACTTCTGCTGTTCCCAGCATACCGATTTTGAATGCAGTAGGGCGAAAATCTTCGGCAATGGCTTGAATTTGTGTGGCAATGGTGTGAGTGGGAATGGTGTGAATGTCGCATACGCCCAAAGTATTTTGTGCAGTAACGGCGGTGATGACACTCATGCCAAATGTGCCACGCATTTGGAAGGTTTTCAAATCCGCCTGAATGCCTGCGCCACCGCCACTGTCTGAACCTGCAATGGTTAAAACTTGCGCTACCATATTTGTTTTCCTGTTTGTGTGTATTGACAATATTTTGTTTCAGGCAGCTTTGTATATTCGCGCCCCAAATTAGGGGTAAATTGTAACAGTATCTAATTGTTTTATTTTATGGTTACACAGTAAGCTGCCTGAAAATGAAAAAACTTTAAATTGCTGCTGTTCGCGCGATGAGCCACGCTTTTGCTGCACCTTCAACATGATTTTCCAGTTCATGACGTACACGTTTGTGGTAGGTGTTCAACCATTCGCGCTCGTCCATGCTCAACATTTCAGGCAGCACCAAACGCGTATCAATTGGACAGAGCGTTATCGTTTCAAAATACAAAAACGTGCCAAAGGCATTTTCCTGTGGCTGTTCCACTTTTTGATTGACGACCAAATTTTCAATGCGTATGCCCCATTGTCCTGCACGATACAAACCTGGTTCATTGGACGTAAGCATGCCCACTTTCATCGCGTGATGTGGCATTACTGGGGCTTGATGAGCAATGCGTTGTGGACCTTCATGCACATTCAAAAAATAGCCCACGCCGTGTCCTGTGCCGTGTCCGTAATCGCATTGTGCTTGCCACAGGGGTTTACGGCAAATTGTGTCCAATAAGGGAGACGCGATGTTTTCAGGGAAAACAGCGGTTGCCAGCGCGATGTGTGCTTTTAAAACCAGCGTGAAATCACGCTTTTGTGCTGTTGTGGTGGTGCCAATCGGTATCACGCGCGTGATGTCGGTTGTGCCGTTGAAATACTGTGCGCCCGAGTCAATCAACAGTAAACCATTGCCCTCAATGACACTACACGTTTCGGGTTCAGCGCGATAATGTGGCATCGCACCATTGGCATTGAAACCTGCAATGGTGTCAAAGCTGGCGGAAACAAAATGTGGCTGTGTGCTGCGGTGTTGGTACAACATTGTGTCAATATCGCATTCGGTAATGCGTTCGTGCTGCGCCAATTTGTGTTCCAAGTCGGCAAAAAAACCACACAATGCCACGCCATCTTGCAACATGGCTTGGCGAATGTGGGCGATGTCTTGCGGTGTTTTTTGCCCTTTAAACAGGGTGCTGGGCAGGATTTTGTCCACAATTTGCACGTTTTCAGGCAGCCTTTGCAGTAAACTCATGGCGGTTTTGTTTGCTTCCAACAGCAGGCTGCCTGAAAGTTGTGCCAGCGCATCGCCTGCGGCTTCATAAGGCTGAACCGCAATTTCAGCCGCATTTAAGGCTGCCTGAACTTCGGTGGACAATTTGTTTTTGTCCACAAACAACACTGCTGTGTGTGCATCAATCAATAAATGTGCCAAGAAAACAGGATTGAATACTACATCGTTGCCACGCAAATTAGTCAGCCAAGCGATGTCGTCCAAAGCTGAAATAAAATGTTGTTGTACGCCGTGTTCTCGCATTGCATCACGAACACGTGCCAGTTTTTCTGCTGCGCTGTGGCTGACAAATTCGGCGGCATGGCAGTAAATCGGTGCAACAGGTAAGGCAGGGCGGTCTGTCCACAAGGCACCAGCCAAATCATATTGCATATTCAACACCATATTTTTGGCAGCAAATTGATGGCACAACTGATTGTGTTCCGCCAACGATAAGGTGTCTGCTGCCACACCCACGCAGCTGTTTTCAGGCAACTTTTCCAGCAACCAATCTATGTGGTTGCGTCCCAAGCCCAATTTTTCCAACACAATCTCGCTGCCTGAAAGTTGCTGTTCGGCTTGTTCCCAATAGCGGCTGTCCGCCCATAAAGCGGCGGCATTTTGGGTAACGACTACTGTACCAACCGACCCTGTAAAACCCGAAAACCATGCACGAGTTTGCCAATGTTCGGGCAAGTATTCAGAAAGATGAGGGTCTGCGCTGGGAATCAGCCAAGCGTCCAAGTGATGTTCACGCATTTTTGTGCGTAATGCAGCAAGTTTTTCGTTTCGGGTCATGGGGTTTCCTTTATATTTGGGTTTTTAAAAATGGTTTGATGTTTTCAGGCAGCCTGAATGTTTGACACAAGCATGATAAAATCACAGTCTTTATTGTATCCTGTTTTCATTATGGCACACTACGCAATCGGAGATTTACAAGGTTGTTTTGACGAACTTTCTGCTTTATTGGCGCAAATTGGCTTCAATCATGGCAGCGACACACTTTGGTTGGTTGGCGACATCGTTAATCGTGGACCACAATCTTTGGCGTGTTTGCAGTTTGTCATGCAACACGAAAGCAGCGTGCAAATGGTATTGGGCAACCACGATTTGCATTTGCTTGCTGTGCTTTATGGTTTTGGCAAACAAAAAAAACAAGACACGCTGTCGGAAATTGTGCTGCACCCCGATATGCCCCAAATGCGCGATTGGTTGCGCGTGCAGCCTTTGATGTGTCATACCGAACAACATGTTTTAGTACATGCAGGTTTGTTGCCTGAATGGACGGTGGCGCAAGCACAAGACTTGGCAGATGAAGTGGCTGCTGTGCTTTCGGGCAGCCGTCCGCAAGATTATTTCGCACAAATGTATGGCAATAAACCTGATAAATGGTCGCCCAAATTAAAGGGTGCAGACCGTTTGCGTTTTGCCACCAATGTGTTCACGCGTATGCGGACTTTGTTTGCTGATAACAGTATGGATTTTGACTACAAAGCCACGCTTGGACAAATGCCACCTGCTTTACATGCTTGGTTTGACAGCGAAAATCGCCAAAATTTAAGTCACATGATTGTGTTTGGACACTGGTCGGCATTGGGTTTTGTGCAGCGCAATCATGTTTTGGCATTGGATACAGGCGCGTTGTGGGGTGGTGAGTTAACTGCAGTTAATTTGGATACGGGTGAACGTTTCAGGCAGCCTTCGTTTCAGAAAAAACAAGGGTTTGTGGATTAGTTTGCAGATGATTGACAAGTGCATCAAGCTACTGATGTTGCTTCTGTGTTTCAAACGGAACAATCCGTGCCAATTACAGTACACGACAATTTTTACAAACACCTAATTGCCTGAAAATCAGTTTTACAAAGGAGAAAATCGTGGCACAACAACACCTGAATTTGCACATTCAAGGCATGACATGCCAAGCCTGTGCCAGTCGTATAGAAAAAGTATTGAACAAAAAAGACTTTGTGCAACAAGCCAGTGTGAATTTTGCGGCAGAAACCGCACATATCGTGTTTGATAACAGCCAAACTACACCAGCACAGTTGCTGGACATCATTGCGAAAACGGGTTTTCAGGCAGCCTTAATGGACAATGGGCTGCCTGAAAATCTATTGGTAAACTCATCTTGGCAAACCCATTGGCGAACTTGTCTGTTGTTGGTGTTGGTGATGCCATTTATGTTGGGCATGGTCGGTATGCTTTGGGGTTCGCATGCTTTGATGCCACCTATTTGGTTTCAAGCAGTTTTGGCAAGCGTGGTGCAACTGTGTCTGGCTGTACCGTTTTACCGCAGCGCGTGGGCAAGTGTGCGTGGTGGCTTGGCGAATATGGACGTGCTGGTGTGTATTGGCACCACGACAATTTATGGGTATTCCATGTTGATGGCGTGGTTGGGGCAAACGAATCAGGTTTATTTTGAAGCAGGCGTGATGGTCATTGCCTTTGTGTCTCTGGGCAAGTATTGGGAAGACAGAACAAAGCGTGGCAGCCTGAACAGTTTGGCATTGATGATGCGTTTAACGCCAAAACAAGTACTCGTATGGCGTGATGAACAATGGCAAACGGTGGCATTAGATAAAGTGCAAATCGGTGACACTTTGCGTTGTGTGGCAGGTGGACGCATTGCTGCAGATGGCACAGTTTTGAGTGGCGAAGCATGGGCAGATGAAAGCCATTTGACGGGTGAAAGTTTGCCTGTACACAAAAGTGCAGGCAGCAAGGTTTTGGCAGGTTCGCTGCTTTCAGGTAGCTTGGATTACTGTGCTGATGCTTTGGGGCAGCACACGCTTTTGGGTGATACGATGACTGCTTTGGCGCAAGCACAAGAGGGTAAAGCCCCGATTGCGCGTTTGGCAGATAAAGTGGCGTCGGTGTTTGTGCCTGTGGTATTGGGTATTGCCTGCATCACTTTTGGGACAACATATTGGTTTTCAGGCAGCCTGAATACTGCTTTATTGCATGCGGTATCGGTTCTGGTTGTGGCATGTCCCTGTGCTTTGGGTTTGGCAACACCTGCGGCGATGATGGCAGGTATGGGCGTGGCGGTGCGACATGGCGTACGTTTTAAAAATGCAGCTGCTTTGGAGCGAACAGGCAGTATTGACACGCTGGTGTTTGACAAAACAGGTACGCTTACACAAGGTAAACCCAGCGTAGCAGACATTTGGTTTGCACCTGATGTGCAGCCTGATGTGCTATTTCAGGCAGCTTTGGCGGTGTCCACCCATTCTCAACATCCACTTTCACACACATTGGCAACAGAATTAAAACAACGTCAAGTATCGCTGTTGCAAGCGCACAATGTGCAACATGACACAGGTGCAGGCTTAATGGCACAAGTGGATAACATTGGTAACGTGCGCATGGGCAAACCCGAATATTGCGGTTTCAGGCTGCCTGAAAACTGGGGCGGAGTGTGGCACAATGCCAGCATTGTGGCACTTTCTGTCAATGACAAAGTTGCAGGCGCGTTTGCTCTATTGGACACACTCAAAAGCGACAGTCAAGCTGCGATTGCGCGTTTACAAGCAAGCGGTTTGCAAATTCATTTGCTGAGTGGCGACCGTGTGGCTGTTGTGGCACACATTGCCAAACAACTGGGCATACCTGCATCGTACGCCTTGGCGGAACAAACACCTCGCCAAAAAAATGCTTGGATTGTACAACAGCAAGAAAGTGGCGCAAAAGTTGCCATGATTGGCGATGGGATTAATGATGTGGCAGCTTTGGCAAGTGCCGATGTCGGTTTTGCGGTAAAAGGCAGCAGTGATGCCGCTGAACACAGCGCAGACGTGATTTTATTGCAACCTTCCCTACATCAACTGGCAGAGGGCATCTTCATTGCCCAAGCCACTTTGCGTGTCATCAAACAAAATCTGTTTTTCGCCTTTTTTTACAATATATTGGGCATACCGCTTGCGGCTTTTGGTTTGCTTACGCCCATGTTAGCAGGCGCAATGATGGCTTTGAGTTCCCTATCGGTTTTGGGCAATGCTTTGCGTTTGCGCCGATATTTGGCTGCCTGAAAATCAGACAATACAAAGGATTTATGAATATGAAAATCGTCATTGCTCCCGATTCATTCAAAGAAAGTTTAAGCGCATTGGCTGTTGCCGAGGCGATTGAAACAGGCTTGCGGCGCGTGTTACCCGATGCCCACATTGTCAAAATCCCGATGGCAGATGGGGGCGAAGGCACGGTTCAATCGCTGATTGACGCAACGCAAGGCACATTGCACACCACCGAAGTATCCGACCCTTTGGGCAAGCGTGTGGCAGCGTTTTTTGGCGTGTCGGGCGACCAACACACCGCGATTGTAGAAATGGCAGCCGCTTCGGGTTTGCATTGGGTGGATTTGGATAAACGCAATCCATTGAAAACCAGCAGTTATGGCACAGGCGAATTGATACAAGCCGCACTCAATTTGGGTGTGAAACACATCATCTTGGGCATAGGCGGCAGCGCAACCAATGACGGTGGCGCAGGTATGTTGCAAGCGCTTGGCGCACAATTTTTCAATTATCACAATCAGTTAATTACAGAAAAAATCTCGGGTGGCATTTTAGACCAAATTGCGCGTGTGGACTTTTCCATTATCCATCAAAAATTTAAAGGTATTTCAGTAGAAGTGGCTTGTGATGTGAACAACCCTTTATGTGGTGAACGCGGTGCTTCCGCTATTTTCGCACCACAAAAAGGCGCAACGCCCGACATGGTCGCCATTTTGGATAAAAATTTGCAACACTATGCCCACATCATTCAACAAAATTTAAATACAGACATCGCCACACCAGCAGGTTCAGGTGCGGCGGGCGGTATGGGGGGCGGTTTGCTGACTTTGCCCCATGTGCAACTGAAATCGGGCGTGCAAATCGTGCTGGACACCGTGTGTTTAGCCGAACACATTGCCGATGCCGATTTCGTGATAACAGGCGAAGGACGCATGGACGCACAATCCATCGCAGGCAAAACCCCGATTGGCGTAGCGCGTACCGCCAAACAATTTGGCAAACCCGTGATTGCGATTGTGGGCAGTTTGCGCACCGATTATGAAGTTGTGTATCAACATGGCATAGACGCGGTGTTTCCGATTATCCGCCAACTGGACACGCTGCCTGAAACGCTCGCCAATGCGCGTGAAAACCTGATTTCTACCGCGCAAAATGTGGCAAAATTGATGACATTGGCGTGAATTTTTGATGTAGAGCAGGTGCGGGTGCAAACCAAAAAAACATCAATTATTTCAAATATTGTGGATAAAATACCCCACACAATGATTCAATACATGAAGGAGCAAAAAAAATGGTCAGCGTATCGGCTTTGGGTGCGATTGTCGCTTTGGTGGTGGCAATCGGTTTGATTTTACGCAAAACACCACCTGTTTACGGCATGATTGTGGGTGCATTGCTGGGTGGATTGGTCGGTGGTGCGGATTTGGTACAAACCGTCTCGCTGATGATTAAAGGCGCACAGGGCATTACAACGGCGGTCATGCGGATTTTGGCGGCTGGTGTGTTGGCAGGTGTGTTGATTGAGTCGGGTGCAGCAAACACCATTGCCGAAACCATCGTCAAAAAACTGGGCGAAACACGTGCGCTACTGGCATTGGCAATCGCCACAATGGTTTTGACCATGGTGGGCGTGTTCATTGATGTGGCGGTGATTACCGTTTCGCCGATTGCTTTGGCTTTGGCAAAACGCGCCAATTTATCCAAAGCAGCGATTTTGTTGGCGATGATAGGCGGTGGCAAAGCAGGCAATTTGATGTCGCCCAACCCCAATGCGATTGCGGCTGCGGACGCATTTCAAGTGCCACTTACGTCTGTGATGTTGGCTGGTGTGATTCCTGCGGTGTTTGGTTTGACGCTGACGTATTTTTTGGCGAAGCGTTTGCGTTCGGGTGGCTTGATTGACAACAGCGAAGTGGTGGCACACGACACACAGAATTTGCCATCTTTTTGGGCGGCGATGTCTGCACCTTTAACGGCAATCGCTTTACTGGCATTGCGTCCGATGGCAAACATGACAATAGACCCTTTAATTGCCTTACCTGTGGGCGGCTTGGTGGGCGCATTGTTGATGGGGCGATTGGCACACATCAATCAATACGCGGTTTCAGGTTTAAACAAAATGGCTTCGGTGGCGATTATGCTGTTGGGAACGGGGGCTTTGGCAGGCATTATCGCCAATTCGCAACTGAAAGACGTGCTGATTAACGCACTGACGGCTTCGGGTTTACCAGCGTATTTGCTTGCACCTGTGTCTGGGATACTGATGTCTTTGGCGACCGCTTCCACAACAGCAGGGACGGCAGTTGCGTCCAGCGTGTTCAGCAGTACATTGCTGGAATTGGGCGTAAGCAGTTTGGCGGCAGCAGCGATGATACACGCAGGGGCAACGGTTGCCGACCACATGCCGCACGGTTCGTTTTTCCATGCCACAGGCGGCAGCGTGAACATGGACATGAAAGCGCGTTTGAAGTTAATTCCCTACGAAAGCGCGATTGGCTTAATCATGACGGTGGTCTCCACGCTGATTTATGGCGTATTCAGATGATGTGATTTTCTGACAGATGTGGAGACAAAAGTCATTAATCAAATTAAGTAACTTTAATGTCCTCTCCCTATTGAGAGAGAGCTGGGGATAAGGTATGCCACTCCACAAGTCCTCACTCCAACGCTTTCTCTCAAGGAGAAACGGTGAAGTTTGTGGTACATTTAAAAGATACTTATTCCGAGTTCATGTTTGGGAACTGTGAATGTGGTGTGTAAAGGTTTGCACCGCAAATTGTTTTTTGTCACCAAGCGTTTCGTGTTAATTTGCAGGGTGTGTGCCATAAGCACACACATACTTTGTTCTATATGCCAAAACGTGCGTGTGGTTTGCACCACCAGCCCTACGCCAATGTACCGTTTGTGCCATGTCTCAAAGAGTTGTAAGTGCTTGCTTGAACATAATTATTTAAGTAATTATTTTCATTATGTTTTCAATTTTTGTATCTGAATTTGCGTTCAAATCATACCACCTTGCCCACCCCATGATGTACTGGGTGTACATGGTTCTTCTCGCTGTGGCTTTGTCTTAGAACCTGTATTCACAATCTCAATAGCTTGTTTTATCGCCACTTCATGCGCCTACTGCGTTGGTTTTTCACGCCAATATGTTCAATATGGGTATGGAAAGCCGCCTTGTATTGGCAAGAATTGACCATAAAATCAAGCCATCAATCTTGTGAATACAGGTTCTTAATTTTAATTTGAAACGATTATACAATAGCGTTTTTCTTTTTCAGGCAGCCTGAAACCATGCAAGATTTATTTGACACCACCCCAACCGCTCCACTTGCCGAACGCCTGCGTCCGCAAACTTTGGACGAAATCATCGGGCAAGAACATTTAATCGGCGCGGGTAAACCTTTGCGCGTGGCATTGGAAAGTGGTGTGCCGCATTCTATGTTGTTGTGGGGCAGCCCTGGCATTGGCAAAACCACGCTGGCGCGGATTTTGGCGCAGGGTTTTCAGGCGCAGTTCTTGCCGATTTCTGCGGTGTTTTCGGGTGTGAAAGACATACGCGAGGCGATTGTGCAGGCGCAAATGGCTTGGCAGCGTGGGCAGCGCACAATCTTGTTTGTGGACGAGGTGCATCGTTTCAATAAAGCGCAGCAAGATGCGTTTTTGCCACACGTTGAAAGCGGTTTGCTCACGTTTATCGGTGCAACCACCGAAAATCCGTCTTTTGAAGTCAATCCCGCGCTGTTGAGTCGTGCTCAAGTTTATGTATTGCGACCGCTTCAGGTAGCCCAGTTACAACAGCTTGCTGATAAAGTTTTCAGGCAGCCTGAATATGCGGATTTATCGTGGGACGATGTAGCGCGTGATGCGGTGTTTCAGGCGACAGATGGCGATGCGCGGCGTTTGTTGAACATCATGGAACGGCTACTGAATGCGGCAAAAGTGCAGGGCATTACGCGGATAAGCAGCGATTTTGTCGTGCAGAGTTTGGGGGAACAGTTGCGCCGTTTTGACAAAGGCGGTGAGCAGTTTTACAACCAAATTTCCGCTTTGCACAAATCGGTGCGCGGTTCGCACCCCAATGCGGCTTTGTATTGGTTGTGCCGAATGTTGGACGGAGGTGCAGACCCGCGTTATTTGGCGCGACGGATTGTGCGTATGGCGTGGGAAGACATTGGACTGGCTGACCCACGTGCGCTGACGATTGCCAATGATGCGGCACAAACGTTTGAGCGTTTGGGTAGTCCTGAAGGGGAACTGGCTTTGGCGCAGGCGGTGTTGTATTTGGCAGCGGCGGCGAAGTCCAATGCGGGTTATAAGGCGTACAATCAAATGCGAGCGTTTGTGCGTGAACACGGCAGTGATGCGGTGCCAGTGCATTTGTGCAATGCGCCGACCAAGTTGATGAAGGAATTGGGTTATGGGCGTGAATACCGTTATGCGCACGATGAACCGCACGCTTATGCAGCTGGCGAGACGTATATGCCCGATGGTGTGGACGAGCCTGATTTTTACCAGCCTGTGCCACGTGGTTTGGAGTTAAAAATCGGTGAGAAATTGGCTTGGTTAAGGGAATTGGACGGGGAGGCGGAGTGAATGTTTTTGGGGGTGTGTCAGGCTGCCTGAAAATCCCGATTGCAGAAAAAAGTCGCGTATCGGTAGCGTAAATCAGGTAAAATCTGCCTTTTATTTGACATTGCCCATGCTTTTATTCACTGTGGATAAAGGTTTCAGGCAGCCTGATTTGCTCATGTCTCCTTATTCTTTGATTACCATTCTTGCCGATGGTCGCACACATCATGTTACCGAGTTGGCAAACGCAGTTGGTTTACCCACACATCGTTTGAACGCGCTGTGGCAACAAACGCCGCCACACATTCGTGGTTTATTGCGTCAACGAGATGGTATGTGGCATTTGGTTCGTCCTTTGGCATGGCTGCCTGAAACCTACCATCATGCGCATTTTCAGGCAACTGTTTTGCCACATACTTCGTCCAGTAACGATGAATTATTGACCCAAATTCGTAATGGTGGCGACATTCATCAATCGCTTGTGATTGCTTTGAGTCAAAGTCAAGGGCGCGGGAGACAAGGACGAATATGGGAAAACCGCTGTGGCGAATGTTTGATGTTCAGCTTGGGTTGGACGTTTGAGCAAGAGCAAGCGCAACTGGGTGCTTTGGCAGCTGTGGTGGCTTTGGCATGCCAGCAAGCCTTGGTGGAGTTGGGGTGTGCGGCACAAATTAAATGGCCCAATGATTTGGTGTGTGGTTTGAGCAAATTGGGCGGTATTTTAATTGAAACCGTACGCCAAGATGGACAAACTCATGTGGTCATTGGCATAGGCATCAATTTTGTTTTACCCAAAACGGTGGACAAGGCCGCTTCGTTTCAGGCAGCCGTAAAACAAAAAATTTCGGCACAACGTTTGATGGACACACTGCTAAATCATTTGTACACAACCTTAAATGCTTTTGCCACGCAAGGTTTTACACCGTTTCAGGCAGCCTATCAAATGGCACACCGCGACCACAATCAAGAAATTGTGTTGTTGCGTGATGGAAAAATCGTTGGGGCAGGGCAGGTTTGTGGTATTGCTGATGATGGGGCATTGTTGTTGCAAACAGAAAATGGTGGTATTGAAAAAGTGTTCAGCGGTGAAACCAGTTTGCGTTTACCTGAACAATTGGCAGCAATGACCGTTAAGCTGCCTGAAAAAACACAACACCATTATTTGTTATTAGATGGTGGCAACAGCCGTTTGAAATGGGCATGGATTGAAAATGGCGAAATCGTACGTACCAACCACGCTCCTTATCGAGATTTGTCGCTTTTGTTGGCAGAATGGCAACAGTATGGCGCAAATGTGGTGCGGATAACGGGGTCTGCGGTATGCAATGAACAGAAAAAAGAACTGGTTGAACAATGTATTGGGCAAAAAATTGAATGGCTCTCTTCTATGCCACGCGCTTTGGGCATGACCAATCATTACCGCAACCCAGTAGAACATGGGGCAGACCGCTGGTTTAATGCTCTAGGCAGTCGCCGTTTCAGCCAAAATGCTTGTGTGGTAGTCAGTTGTGGCACAGCGGTAACGATAGATGCCATTACGGCAGACAAACATTATTTGGGTGGCAGCATCATGCCAGGGTTTCATTTAATGCGTGAATCACTGGCACAAAAAACCGCCAATTTGCAACGTCAAGAAGGTTTGCGTTACCCTTTTCCTACTACAACAGCTAACGCCATTGCCACAGGTATGATGGACGCTGTATGTGGTGCTTTGATGCTCATGCACGCACGTTTACATAATCGGGTACACAATAATACCGTTGATGTGGTTATTACAGGTGGCGGTGCAGCCAAAGTTGCTGCATCATTGCCTGAATATTTCACTTTGAACAACAGCATCAAAATTGTGGACAATCTTGTGATACACGGTTTGCTGGAATGGATTGAGCAAGAAGAAAACATCAAAAATCATGAAAAATAAGGACAAGAAAAAATGAAATGGTTGTTTGCCACATTGGTGGCGTTAAATTTAATTGTTTTTGCTGCCATAATTGGTTTGAAAGTATTGGATAAATACAAACCTGCACAGCAAACCGCAGCTGTATCGCAACAATCTCATCAAGTTCCAGTAGTGGTCAATGTGGGGGGGCAGAGTGCCATTACCAATCCCACTAATGCAAACGGTTCAAATACAGCATCTGCACAGAAAACCCAGATTACCAACCCACGTCCTGCACCCAATAACACCAAATCCAGCGACAATGGCGTGGTACCCAAAAAAATGCCAAGCGAAACCGAATCAGCAAAAGCGCAATACCGTGCGTGTTCTGCGCGTGTGAGTATGCCCGAAGATGACTACCACAGAATCAAAGGCTTATTGGGTAATTTCCCACATGTTGCTACGCGACAAGTGATACAAGGTGGTGGCGATGGCGACAGCCAAACGTCCAGTCGCATGAATATATTATTTATGTCTGCTGATGACCAAGAAGCTGCAGCCATTCAGAACGTAGTAGGGCGTTATGGGCAGTTGAACCGCACACCGTGTAATAAATAACGTGGGTTCGGGATAAAAAATTGAATATGCCATGAAAATAAATGACTTGTCTTGTACTACTGTTTTCAGGCAGCCCGAAGCAATTTATGGTCGTTTCAAATACTCCCTAGGGTGCAACAAGTTGCACCTATGGGGTAGTGCTAGTTTTGTCATGGATATAAACCGACAATTTCGGCAAAAAAC
>NZ_JAUNEC010000062.1 GCF_030525755.1 Alysiella sp. | reverse complement strand
ATTGAGCTGTTGGAACAAGCGGGTGTGCCGCAAAAAATCCCTGCTTTGGCAGATAAATTGTCCATTCTGCCCGATGAATACGAATTTTTTGAACGCCGACTGAAAGCGATGGCGCGTGATGGGCAAATTCTCATCAATCGGCGTGGCTTGGTTTGTGTGGCGGAAAAATTGGCGATTGTGAAATGCCGCGTGGAAATGTCGCGCGATGGCAGTTTTGGTTTTGCTGTGCCGCTTGTGCCGCATGATGATGGCGATTTGGTTTTGTACAACAAGCAGTTGGCTGGTGTGATGCATGGCGATATTGTTACCGTGCGCCCTTTGGGTTTGGACAGACGCGGTCGCCGTGAAGGGCAGATTTTGGACATTGTGGAACGCGCTCATTCGCATATTGTGGGGCGTTTTTATTTGGAACGCGGTGTGGCGGTGTTGGAGGCGGAAGACAAACGCATTCAGCAAAGCATTGTTTTGTCGCCAGAAAGTGTGGCGCAATTTCAGCCCAAATCGGGGCAGGTGATTGTGGCGGAACTGGAAACTTATCCTGAAAATCATCGCCCTGCGGTTGCGAAAATCACGGAGGTGCTGGGTGATTATGCCGACAGTGGCATGGAAATTGAAATTGCGGTTCGCAAGCACCGTTTGCCACACACGTTCAGCGAAGGCTGCCTGAAAGCGGCTGAAAAAATCCCCAATAAAGTTCGCAAAACCGATTTGAAAAACCGCGTGGATTTGCGCGATTTGCCACTGGTTACGATTGATGGCGAAAGCTCGCGCGATTTTGATGATGCGGTGTATGCGGAAAAAATCGGCAGAAATTACCGCTTGATTGTGGCGATTGCGGACGTGAGCCATTATGTGAAACCCAATGATTTGATTGATAAAGACGCTTTGGAACGCGCCACCAGCGTGTATTTTCCACGCCGTGTCATTCCCATGTTGCCTGAAAATTTGTCCAATGGCATTTGCTCGCTCAACCCTGATGTGGAGCGGCTTTGCATGGTTTGCGACATGACGATTACTTACGCGGGCAATGTGAAGGCGTATGAATTTTATCCTGCGGTGATGAAATCGGCAGCGCGTTTGACCTACAATCAAGTTTGGCAATGGCTTGAAAATGATGAAAAAAATATCCCCGAAACCTTTTCAGGCAGCCTGAAAACGCTCTACAAATTGTTCCAAATTTTGCAAGCCAAACGCCAAAAACGCGGCGCAATGGAATTTGAAACCATTGAAACGCAAATGATTTTTGACGATAAAGGCAAAATTGAACGCATTGAACCCGTCAAACGCAATGACGCGCACAAATTGATTGAAGAATGCATGTTGGCGGCAAATGTTTGCGCGGCTGATTTTCTGTTGCAAAACAAGCACCCTGCGCTGTATCGCAACCACGCAGGGCCCACGCCCGAAAAATTGGCGACTTTGCGTGAACAGTTGGCTTTGCTGGGCTTGAAATTGGGCGGCAAGGACAATCCCACGCCCAAACATTATGGCGAACTTGCCGCGCAAATTGCTGACCGTCCCGACCGCGAATTGTTGCAAACCATGTTGTTGCGTTCCATGCAGCAAGCGATGTATGAACCTGAAAACATGGGACATTTTGGTTTGGCTTATGAACATTACGCGCATTTCACTTCGCCCATTCGCCGCTATCCTGATTTGTTGGTGCATAGGGCGATTAAGGCAGTGCTGGCTGGGCAAAAATACGAAGTCCCCAGTTGGCAAGAAATGGGCGTACACACTTCATTTTGCGAACGCCGCGCCGATGAAGCGAGCCGTGATGTAGAAAGCTGGCTGAAAACCTATTTCATGCGCGATAAGGTGGGCGAAGTGTTCACGGGCAAAGTGTCGGGCATGGCGAATTTTGGCTTGTTTGTAACGCTGGACGAGATTCACATTGAGGGCATGGTGCATGTGAGCGATTTGGGCGAGGATTATTTCAATTATCGTGCCGATTTGCTGGCGATGGTGGGCGAACGCAGTGGTGTGCGTTTCAATATGGGCGACACGGTTACGGTGAAAGTGGCGCGCGCGGATTTGGAAACCAGTCGCATTGATTTGGTGCTGGTGGGTGGCGTGAAAAGCGGCAAAAAGTCGGCAAAATCCGCCAAATCCAAACAAAAGCTGCCTGAAAACGTGGCAAAATTGGTGGACGAGGCAGAACACATATTGGCAAAATCCAAACGCCAATCTGCCAGCAAAAGCGTCAAAAAAGCCGCACCGAAAAAAGCGAAAAAATCGGTTCAGATTAAAGTGAAAAAGGTATAAAGGCATTTTCAGGCTGTCATATTTGCAAAAGCTGCCTGAAAAAAAGAAGATGGAGCGATTGGTTTTCAGTCGCCTTATTTTTAATGCAAGTTAGGGACTGTTGAAAATTCCATGAAAATAAATGACTTGTGTAGTGTAGGTGCAATCCTCTCTACAATAGAGTTTCATTAAACCACTATCAGCATGGAAATCTGCCTTGTATTTGCATGATTTTGCGATAAAAATCCATCTATCAATCTTATGAATACAGGTTATAAAACAAGACGACAGTAATTGCTTCAATATTTGGGGCTTATTAATTAGGCTGCCTGAAAGTCAATAATAAATGATGCCATGCTACTTTAATCTATGCAGTTTTTTGTACGTTTGTGTGCGGTTTGGGTTAAAATACGCAATTTTTCAATAAGTCTGATTGGTATGCAGGCGGTAAATGAAGATGAACGATTTAATAACTTGGTTAAGCACGGTTTTACCACGCACATACGAATACCGTGAAATGTTTGCTTACGGCATTATGCTGACTTTGGGCGTAACGGCTGTTTCCATTTTAATTGGTGTGGTTTTGGGTTTGTTGGGTGCATTGGCACGCATTGTCCGTTTTGAAAAAGGCAATAAATTGTTGCTGTGTTTGGCATGGCTGATGCGTAATCTTTCTTTGTTGTATGTTACGTTGTTTCGCGGTACGCCTTTATTTGTGCAAATTTTCATTTGGTATTTTGTGTGGTTTCCGCTGTTGGTACACCCAGAACACGGTTGGTTGCTTACGGGGCAAGAAGCGCAGGAGTTCCGTCGTGCTTATGGTCCCATTACCGCAGGTATTTTGGCACTTTCCACCAATGCAGGTGCATACATTACCGAGATTTTTCGTGCAGGTATTCAATCCATTGATAAGGGGCAAATGGAAGCTGCGCGTTCTTTGGGTTTAACTTACCCACAAGCCATGCGTTTTGTGATTTTGCCACAAGCCTTACGCCGTATGTTGCCACCTTTGGCAAATGAATTCATTACCTTATTGAAAGACAGTTCCTTGCTGTCCGCCATTTCGGTTGCTGAAATTGCTTATGTACAGAAAACCATTTCAGGGCGTTACTATGTTTATGAAGAGCCTTTGTATGTGGCGGCGTTTCTGTATTTGGTAATGACCATTTTTTTGAGTTGGTTGTTTTCAGCTTTGGAAAACCGTTATAACCGTGCTCATCAGCGTTAAAAATACATCACAATATCAGGCTGCCTGAAAACGTTCAGGCAGCCTGTCTTTAATGTCATTTAGGAAAACAAAAAACCATGTTGTATCAAATCATTGCATTGATTATTTGGAGTAGCTCTTTTGTGGCAGCAAAATACGCTTATGTCATGATAGACCCTGCGTGGATGGTGCAAATTCGCTTTACTATAGCGGCTTTAATTGTGTTGCCAACTTGTCGGCGTTATGTGGGAAAAATACCCAAGAATCAATGGAAATCTTTAATTATTTTGTCTTTTATTAATTATGTTTTGGTGTTGATGTTACAATTTTGGGGTGTGAAATACACATCTGCTGCCAGTGCTACCACTATTGTGGGGCTGGAACCGATTTTGATGGTGTTATTGGGACATTTTTTCTTTGGTGATAAGGCAAAATGGTGGGATTGGTTGTTTGGTTCAATCGCATTTATGGGTGTGGGTTTGCTGGTTTGGGGTGGGCATGGTGGTAATGGTTCGGTGGATTTATTCGGTTGCGCTTTGATTTTATTGGCAGGTGTGTTTTTTTGTGCAGCATACCGTCCAACACAAAAATTGATACAAATCATAGGCGCACCTGCTTATACATCGGTTTCTTTGGCATTGGCAGCAGTATTGTGTTTGCCATTCAGTTATTTATTGGCTCAATCGCATCAGCTTAATTGGCATATTTCAGGTGTATTGAGTTTATTGTATTTGGGTATCGGTTGCAGTTGGTTTGCCTATTGGTTGTGGAACAAGGGCATGACAAGTGCAAAGGCCAATTTTTCAGGTTTATTGATTTCTTTGGAGCCTTTGTTCGGCGTATTGTTGGCGGTGGGTTTATTGGGGGAAACCGTGTCTATGATGTCGGGCATGGGTATGGTTTTGATTATGGTCGCCACTTTGGTGGTGGCATTGATACCGCATTATTTGGCGAAACAAAACTGATTTCAGGCAGCTTAAAAATGTGGGATTGGGTTTTAGGCTGAAACCTTTGTCAAAGCCGTTTTGAAACTGGCGTAGTGGTGGATATGAAATCGATTCCTGCGAGATGAGTTTGACAAGGGTTTCAGGCTGCCTGAAACGATTGTTGCAGCTGTTGCCTAACAGAACGCGTGGCTTCGTGCATTCACACAATACTGCCAAGGTTACACCCAACCAAATTTGAGACATCAAATGCGCTTTACCCGATTGTTTCAAAAAACTTGCTACAATCCCCACAACCAATGTGGCTTCAATGTCCTCACGCAACATGATGAGAAAATCGATTAACATAAATCTTGCATTTTTTCAAAAAACAAACGGTATTATTGGCTTGCATTTCAGTACGGCACAGTTGCTTCAAATCAAAATCAAACAAGATGACTGCGACCGCCTCTGCATCTTGTAGATAAGGCGCGGATAACGCTGTACCCTTTGTATTTAAAACGTCCTGTTCCTAATTGATTGCTGTCAGTGAGCATAAAAGCAGCAATAATTTGTTTTTTAAACCGTAAAAACAGGTTAAATCTGACATTCAGGTAGCCTGAAAGACTTGCACGCAACGATAGTCTGCCCCATTTGGCGATGAATATGTTAAAATCCGTACCGTTTTGCCACAAAAATGGCGCAAGGAATCCTTTATTATGCTGACCCATTTAGCCAAAAAAGTCTTCGGCAGCCGCAACGACCGTTTGTTGAAGCAATATCGTAAAACTGTTTCCAAAATCAATGCTTTGGAAACGCAAATGCAGGCTTTGAGTGATGATGAATTGAAAGCCAAAACAGCAGAATTCAAACAACGTATTGCCGATGGCGCAACATTAGAAAGTTTGCTGCCTGAAGCATTTGCGGTGTGCCGTGAAGCCTCTGTACGAACATTAGGTATGCGCCATTTTGATGTGCAACTGATTGGTGGCATGGTGTTGCACCATGGCAAAATTGCCGAAATGCGTACGGGAGAGGGTAAAACATTGGTGGGTACGTTGCCTGTGTATTTGAACGCACTTTCAGGCAAAGGTGTACACGTTGTTACCGTAAACGATTATTTGGCGGAACGTGATGCCAACATCATGCGTCCTCTATATGGCTTTTTGGGTTTGGAAGTAGGCGTGATTTTGAGCAATCAAGAGCCGTTTTATCGTCAAACAGCCTACAATGCGGATATTACCTACGGTACAAACAATGAATTTGGGTTTGACTATTTGCGCGATAATATGGTGCATGACCCATATGATAAAGTGCAACGTGAATTGAACTTTGCTGTAGTGGACGAAGTGGACAGCATCTTGATTGATGAAGCGCGTACACCTTTGATTATTTCGGGTCAGGCCGATGACAATGTTCAGCTTTATCAAGTGATGAACCAAATGCCTGCACATTTATTGCGTCAAGACAAAGAAGATGGCGAAGGCGATTATTGGGTTGACGAGAAAAATCATCAAGTTACCTTGTCAGAAAAAGGACATGAACACGCAGAACAACTTTTACAGCAAATGGGTTTGTTGCGTGATGGCGAATCGCTGTATTCTGCTGGCAACATCATGTTGATGCACCACTTGATGGCGGCTTTACGCGCACACAGTTTGTTCCATCGCGACCAACATTATGTGATTAAAGATGGTGAAATCGTGATTGTGGACGAACACACAGGGCGTTTGATGGACGGTCGCCGTTGGTCTGACGGTTTGCATCAAGCTGTTGAAGCTAAAGAAGGTGTGGAAATCAAAAAAGAAAACCAAACTTTAGCAAGCATCACATTTCAAAACTATTTCCGCTTGTACAATAAATTGGCGGGCATGACAGGTACAGCTGATACCGAAGCCTATGAGTTCCAAAGTATTTATGGCTTGGAAACCGTCATTATTCCAACCAATAAACCCATTCAACGCAAAGATTACAACGACCAAATTTTCCGTACTGCTGAAGAGAAATACGAAGCGGTTATCAAAGACATCAAAGATTGTTACACACGCGGTCAGCCTGTTTTGGTCGGTACGACCACGATTGAAAACTCGGAATTGGTGTCGCATTTGCTCAAACAAGAAGGCTTGCCTCACAATGTTTTGAATGCCAAAGAACACCATCGTGAAGCTTTGATTGTGGCACAAGCAGGTAAACCCAGCATGATTACCGTTGCCACCAATATGGCAGGTCGTGGTACGGATATTGTTTTAGGTGGTAATGTGAAACACCAAGCCGAAGCCATTTTGGCTGATGAAAGGCTGCCTGAAAACGAAAAACAAGCCCAAATTCGTGCGTTGGAAGAAAATTGGGAAACTGACCATCAAACAGTTGTGGCAGCTGGTGGTTTGCACATTATTGGTACAGAACGCCACGAAAGCCGTCGTATTGACAATCAGTTGCGTGGTCGTTCAGGTCGCCAAGGCGATCCAGGTTCCAGCCGTTTTTATCTGTCATTTGAAGACCCATTGTTACGTCTGTTTGCGCTAGACCGTGCCGCTGCCATTTTAGATAAACTTTCGCCCGAACGCGGTGTGGCGATTGAAGCAGGCATTTTGACGCGCCAAATTGAAAATGCCCAACGCAAAGTAGAAGGGCGTAACTTTGATATGCGTAAGCAAGTGTTGGAGTACGATGATGTTGCCAATGACCAGCGTAAAGTTTTGTATCATCAACGCAATGCTATTTTGAATAGCAAAGACATTGGCAGTCATACCAAAGAAATGCGTGATTACATTGTTGCACATTTGGTAGATACACATATCCCTGTTGACAGCATGGAAGAGCAATGGAACGTACTTGCTTTGGAAGCACAGTTGGCAGGCGAGTTTCGCGTTACAGCAGACATTCAAGGTTGGCTCAAAGAAGACAATAGTTTGGAAAATGAAGACATCAAAAAACGTTTGTTGGCGCAAGTGGAAAGCGAATACCGTGCCAAAGTAGATTTGGTGGGGCAAGAATCATTTAATGGTTTTGAACGCAATGTGGTACTACAAGTGATAGACCATCAATGGCGTGAGCATTTGGCGGCGATGGATTATTTGCGTCAAGGTATTCATTTGCGTGGTTATGCGCAGAAAAACCCAAAACAAGAATACAAGCGTGAAGCGTTTGAAATGTTTCAAAATTTGTGGCACAACATTCAAAAACAGGTTGCTGAACTATTGATTTCGGTACAAATCCAACGTAATGAAGACATTATTGCGGAAACTGCACCCGAGCAAATTGAGACTCATATTCATCAAGCACAAGCACCAGATATGCAAAGTGTGCTTTCAGGCAGCCGAGATGCTTTGGCGCGCACTGCGTTTGACCCCAATAATGGCACAGAAGAAGACGATGCACAATATTTGCCCGATGCTTTGGAAGCAGCAGGCATCACGGTATTACGTAATGACCCTTGTCCCTGTGGAAGTGGTTTGAAATACAAGCATTGTCATGGTCGTTTGGCGTGATGTTTGTGTTTGTTCAATACATAAGGCTGCCTGAAAACCGATTTGGGGTTTTTAGGCAGCTTTTGGCGGATAGACACACCACTATTTTGAAACGACTATACTACAACCGCATTTTCAGGCAGCCTGAAACACTAAAAAAACCCACAAATCCATTGAATTTGTGGGTTTTTTCACAAAATGCAATCACGCAAACACAATATTGTGTTGCTCATCTGTTTGCACGCGAATTGTGCTTTCAGGCGCATATTGCCCATTGAGCAAGGCTTTGGCGAGCGGATTTTCAA
>NZ_JAUNEC010000061.1 GCF_030525755.1 Alysiella sp. | reverse complement strand
ACAAAATCTTTGGGCTGCCTGAAAACCCGTCCCCTCCCCCGTCTGGCGGGGGAGGATTAGGGTGGGGGTGGCTCGTTGGGTCTCTAACCCCAGCTTCCTTGCATAGGGGGAGGGAGTGGGTTTGTGGCAACATCAAAATTTGTCGTGTATTAAAAGGCTGCCTGAAAACGCATCAAACACGTTTCAGGCAGCCTGAATTTCATTTCAACAACAAATCAATCACGCATAATCGCGTTGTTCGCCTTGTCCTTCAATGTTGTCCACGCAACGGGCGCAAACGGTTTCGTGCCCTGCCACCGTGCCTACGCTGTCGGTGTAGTGCCAGCAGCGTTCGCATTTGGGCGATTCGGTCGCTTTCACTTGGGCAGACAATTCATCGCCCAAACGCAATTCAATTTGCGACACCAGCATCACAAATTTCAGCTCATCGCCCAAAGTTGCCAGCACCGAATGCACGTTTTCGGGCGCGGTCAAGACCACTTCGGCTTGCAACGATGAACCCACCGATTTGTCCACGCGCAATGGCTCAATGGCGGCATTGACCACCGTACGCGCTTCGCGGATTGCCGTCCATTTTTGCAGCAAAGCCGTTTCGCTGGCGGCTGGCATGGTGGGGAAGTCGTGCAGGGTGTGGTACAACACGCTGTCTTCTTCGCCGCCACCGATGATGTCCCACGCCTCTTCTGCCGTGAAACACAGCACGGGCGACATCAACAACACAAAACTGCGTGTGATGTGATACAGCGCGGTTTGGGCTGAACGGCGGGCGTGTCCGTCTGTTTTCGTGGTGTAGAGGCGGTCTTTCAAAATGTCCAAATAGAACGCGCCCAAATCTTCGGAACAAAATTGCACCAAATCTTGCACGGCAAAGTGGAAAGCATAGCGCGGATAGTAGTCGCCAGCCACGCGCTCTTGCAGTTGTCGCGCCAGCAACACGGCATAGCGGTCAATTTCCACCATGTCGGCAAACGGCACGGCGTGTTCTATGGGGCTGAAATCTTTCAAATTGGCAAACAGGAAACTCAATGTGTTGCGAATGCGGCGGTAGCGTTCGGCAACGCGTTTCAAAATTTCTTTGGAAATGGACAATTCGCCTGAATAATCGGTGCCTGCCGTCCACAAACGCAAAATGTCTGCGCCAAATTCGTTCAACACTTCTTGTGGCGCAACCACATTGCCCATGGATTTGGACATTTTGTAGCCTTTTTCGTCCACCACAAAGCCGTGTGTGAGCAGTTGTTTGTAGGGCGCACGTCCCACTGTTGCACAGCCTGTGAGCATGGACGATTGAAACCAGCCGCGATGTTGGTCGCTGCCTTCCAGATACAAATCGGCTGGATAGGCGAGTTCGGGGCGTTGTTTGACAACGGAATAGTGGGTGCTGCCTGAATCAAACCACACGTCCATGGTGTCGTTCAATTTTTCGTAGGTGGCGCAATCTTCGGGCGACAAGATTTCGGCTTTGTCCAATTCAAACCATGCGTTGATGCCGCCTTTTTCAATTTTTTGGGCGATGGTTTCCAAATATTCGGCTGAATTGGGGTGCAATTCGCCTGTTTCTTTGTGCACAAAGAAGGTCATGGGCGTACCCCAAAAACGTTGGCGCGATACCACCCAGTCGGGGCGACCTTCAATCATGGCTTGCAGGCGGGCGCGTCCCCACGCGGGGAAAAATTCGGTGTCATCTACGGCTTTGAGCGCGTGATTGCGCAATGTGTTGCCTGATGTGCCTGCTTTGTCCATGCCGATGAACCATTGGGCGGTGGCGCGGTAAATCAGGGGGGTTTTGTGTCGCCAGCAATGGGCGTAGCTGTGTTCTATTTTTTTGTTTGCCAGTAAAACTTGGTTTTCAGCCAGCCAATCAATGATGATGGCATTGGCTTCCCACACGGTTTTGCCTGCCACGCGCGGCACTTCGGAGATGTAGCGTCCTTCGCCATTAACGGGGTTGTACAGCTCTATGCCGTAAAGTTTGCAAACGTGGTAGTCTTCCAAACCGTGTGCTGGCGCGGTGTGTACCAAGCCTGTACCTGCTTCGGTGGTAACATGGTCGCCCAATAAAATGGGAATGTCGCGTTCTAAAAATGGGTGTTGGAGCAACAGGTTTTCCAATTTCGCGCCTGTGGTTTCGGCTTTCAGGCTGCCTGAAACGCCATATCGCGCCAAAGCCTGCTCTGCCAAATCTTTTGCCAAAACGATGTGTTTGTCGCCCAAATCGTGCAGTTGATACACGATTTCTGTGCCTGCGGAAACGGCTTGGCTGGCAGGTAAAGTCCAAGGGGTGGTCGTCCAAATCACGGCAAAGCATTTGCCCAAATCGCTTTCAGGCAGCCCAAAGGCTTTTGCCAACGCGCTGGGGTTTTGAAATGGGTATGCCACATCAATGGCGTGGGAAACTTTGTCTTTGTATTCCACTTCGGCTTCTGCCAAAGATGAGCCGCAATCCAAGCAAAATTGCACGGGTTTTGCGCCGCGATACAAATAACCTGCTTTGTAAATTTCGCCCAAAGTGCGGACGGTATCGGCTTCGGTTTGGTAATCCATGGTGCGATAGGGGTTGTCCCAATCGCCCATCACGCCCAAGCGGATAAAGTCTTTTTTCTGACGTGCGATTTGTTCGCTGGCGTATTCGCGGCACAATTCGCGAAAACGCGATGGCGGCATGTCTTTGCCGTGCAATTTTTCCACCATCACTTCAATGGGCAAACCGTGGCAATCCCAACCAGGGACGTAGGGCGCGTCAAAGCCAGCCAGCGTTTTGCTGCGCACAATCACGTCTTTCAAAATTTTGTTTACGGCGTGTCCGATGTGAATGTCGCCATTGGCATAGGGGGGACCATCGTGCAAAATGAATTTGGGGCGACCTTGGGCAATTTGGCGCAATTTTTGGTAGCGTTTTTCGTCTTGCCATTGTTTGACCCAAGCGGGTTCGCGCTTGGCTAAATTGCCGCGCATGGGAAAGGGCGATTCAAATAGGTTTACGGTTTGGGAATAGTCGGTCATGGTTTCTGCTCATAATCATAAAATGTTAAGAAATGGGGTTTCAGGCAGCTTTTTTGCGTTTAAAATCGCTTATTTTGTTAAAAAAGACGGTTTCAGGCAGCCTGAAAAATCCAAATGGGTTTAAACAAAAAGTATTTCATTTTATAAGGCTTTGGCATTTATGAAAAGCCAAAAGGCAAGAAAGCAAATCGTGTAAATTCGCGTTAAAATCGTTGTGGTTTACTTCTTTTCGGCATTTAATCTAATGCCACAACTTGCTGTGCAGGTTGTTTTGTTCAAACACCCTTTCGGAAATAGATAGGATAAACCATGAATAAAAAATTGATTGCCTCATTGTCTTTGGCTGTACTATTAGCTGCTTGTGCTGGCAACAAGTCTGCTACACAATCCGTACATAGACACGAACATGCACATCATCATGGTCATGCACACCATCATCATGACCATAAACATCATCACGGTCATGACCACGCCTACAACCATGCTGCCCCAGACAGCCAATCTTTTGAATGTGCCAATGGTGCAACTGTGCAAGTACACAACGCAGGTAAAGACAAAATTCACATTACTGTAGACACAATTGGCAAAACTGTTGTATTAAGCCAAGCCAGCTCGGGTTCTGGCGAGCGTTACACCAGTCAAAAAGGTTTTTACAATAACGCAACCGAGTGGCATCAAAAAGGCAACAAAATGGGTCATTTGACGTTTACCGACCCATATAACAATCGAGTTTCTACCGCTTGCGACAGCAAGTAATGCCATCTCATTCTATGGCTGCCTGAAAATCTCACATGGTTTTCAGGCAGCTTTGTGTTTGTTATTTGAATTTCAGAAGGTTTGATACATGCGCCATAATAAAGCCAAAATGGTAAACAACAACAATAAGCGTGCCAACAGCCGTATTGATGCATGAATTTGCTTGTGCTGGTGGCGCAATCGTTTCCTGATGAACCCAACCAAGAACAATAAACCCAATAAAGCAAGAACATAATGATAAAACATAAACGTTTACCCTATTCACAGAAGCTGTATCATGGAGTAAAAAAGTCATAAAAGGGTGGCAAGCCTCAGACAGTACAAATAGTACGACAAGGCGAACCAACACCGTAATACCTTTTTCAATTCTACGACTATATTTGCATTTTGCACAAATCAGCCCAATACAACATACAAAAGGCCACCTGAAAACGTTCAGGCAGCCCGTTTACTTTCATTAACGGTTTAATTGGGCGGTTTTTTCTTTGTCCAATTTGCATTTTTCGGCAATCACGGTTTGCACACCACCTTCTTCTTCGGAATAAGACAATTTTCCACCATCAACTTTATCCACATCATCTGCTGTTGCAGGTAAAGTTGTCCACATGGTTGGCAACGATTTTTCGTCTTTTCCAGCAAAACGATTTAACAAAGTATCGGGTACGCGCCACATACCTGGTGATATGAAATTGCCGATTTTGACTTGTGATACAACGACTTCACCCTCTTTCATGCCATACATCACTTCCAAATCCAATTTGCGTTTACCATCGGTATCGCTGCTGCAACTGTATGCCACTTTTTTGGTGCTGTCCAAGTCATTGACCACTACCTTATCTGTTTGCTCTGCCCAAGCAGGTGCAACCGAGAGTGCCAACAACAATGCAGTTGAAATTGCTTTCATGATTTTTCCTTTTTCAAGTTGTCAAAACGCATTAAGCTGGGGATTTAATGCCAAGTGTGCAGCATTGTCAAATATTTTGGTGCATTGACCAATTGATTTTGCATTTACACAGTTTTTCTTCACACAATTTGAATGTTCTGCGTTTCAGGCTGCCTGAAAAATCAGGCATACAATGCTTGTACCGCAGCATAAACGCTTAATACTGCAATCAAGCTGTCCACACGGTCAAATACGCCACCGTGTCCTGGCAACAAATTGCTGCTGTCTTTGATGTTGGCAGCACGTTTGAGCCAACTTTCCAATAAGTCGCCGCCAATGCTGACAAAAGTCAAAACGGTCGCAGCAGCAATGATGCCCAACCATGAACCACCCAACGCCAACCAGCCTGCATGACAAGCAAAGACAACATAAAGCCACACTGCAATCAACCCACCGACAGCCCCTTCCCAGCTTTTTTTCGGACTTAACACGGGCGCAAGTTGAGTTTTGCCAAAAGCACGCCCCACAAAATAGGCTGCCGAATCTGCCAACCAGACCAATACCATTAACGCCAATAAATGTCCTGCATCATCACTATCAGGACGCAAACGCAATAGCGCAAACCAAAACGGCAACATCAACAACCAACCACAAATATAAGTCTTTGTACCTGCGCGAATTTTCCATTTTTTATACAACCAGATGGGCATCAACAGCAACCAAAATGCCAGTACCAGCAACCAAATGAATGCGGGTAACTGCCAATCACCAGCATATGCCGTCAACATGAAAAATGCCGTACCACCCAAATAAGCATTTTGTTGTTCAGACGATAAACCTGCCATGCGCCCATATTCCCACAGAGCCAATAATGCAATCAGCCCACCAAACGCCGCCCATAGCAGGCTGCCTGAACCAAACAGCATCAGCAACATCAAAGGCAATAAGATAAGTGCAGTTACAATTCGTTGTTTTAACATTTAGTCTTTCCTAAGTTGTGGGTGTGTTGTTTCCAGACAGCCTTACAATACACGATAAAAATATTCAGCAGCCTGAAAACCTTTTTAAGTTTTTTATTCTGAACGTTGCTGTTCAGGTGGCAACTGCTCCGAAGTACGACCAAAACGGCGTTCTCGCTGGGTAAAAGACGCAAAGGCTTTGTGAATTTCATCATCTTTAAAGTCAGGCCACAACACATCAGTAAAATAAAATTCTGCATATGCCATTTGCCACAACATAAAATTGCTGATGCGCGTTTCACCACCTGTGCGGATAAACAAATCAGGTTCGGGCGCATCGGGCAACATCAATTTACCTGCCAAATCACTTTCTGTGATTTCAGTTTTGCCTTCTTTCAACAAAGCATTGGCTGCCTGAAGAATGTCCCATCTGCCACCATAATCTGCCGCAATCGTCAGCGTTAAACCTGTATTATTGGCAGTTAAATGCTCTGCTTGTTCAATGCCTTCTTTAATTTCACTTGCAAAACGGCTGCGGTCGCCAATTACTTTTAAACGCAAGCCGTTTTCGTGCATTTTTGCCACTTTCTTTTGTAAAGCATGCAAAAACAAACCCATTAAAAACGACACTTCATCAGCAGGTCTGCGCCAATTTTCTGTTGAAAATGCAAACACCGTTAAATATTGCACACCTGCTTGTGTACACACGCGACACATGTTTTCCAATGCATCTAAACCTTGTTTGTGTCCCATCACGCGTGGCAAAAAACGTTTTTTCGCCCAACGACCGTTACCATCCATAATCACAGCAACATGACGCGGAACAGTGGTATGTGCCAAAATGGTTTGGGTACTGCTGATTCGGCTCATGAGCAAGTCTCCTGAAAAGCCTGTTTTTTTTTTGCATTGTTACATAAAAATTCAGGCGTGCTGCGTTTCAGGCAGCACGCCTTGATTATGGCAGATTAAATTGCCATCAAATCTTCTTCTTTGGCAGACAAGATTTTTTCAATTTCAGCAATGAATTTGTCGGTCAATTTCTGCACCGCTTCTTCGCCACGGCGGGCTTCGTCTTCTGATACTTCTTTGTCTTTCAACAATTTTTTGATGTGCTCATTGGCATCGCGGCGCACATTGCGGATTGAAACACGACCGTCTTCCGCTTCACCTCGCACCACTTTAATTAAATCTTTTCGGCGTTCTTCAGTGAGCATGGGCATGGGTACGCGAATCAAATCGCCCACCGATGAGGGGTTTAAACCCAAATTGGAATCGCGAATGGCTTTTTCAATTTTGCTTGCCATATTGCTTTCAAAGGGTTTCACGCCAATGGTGCGCGCGTCCAACAGGGTAACGCTGGCGGCTTGGCTCACAGGCACCATATTGCCCCAGTATTCCACTTCCACTTGGTCAAGCAAACCTGTGTGGGCGCGACCTGTACGCACTTTGGCAAGATTATCTTGCAATACTTCCAAAGAACGTTTCATTTTATTTTCAGCAGATTGGGTAATGTCATTTATCATGATTTTTCTTTCACAAAAGTTTTCAGGCAACCTGAAAATATTGGGTTATAAGGAAAACAGCATATGGTAACGCGGCTCTTAATTTCGGGCAAGTTTTGCCTGTTTAGGCTGCCTGAAAACACGTTCACAAACCTCACATTTTGGTTTCAGGTAGCATAAAATGTCACAGAGAAGTGCTGGCACCCACTCTCCACAAGCCATTTAATAACCCAACCGCTGACAAATGGTAGACACCAAACCCGCTTGATTGAGCGTGTAAAAATGCAGGCTAGGCGCACCTTCACGCAATAAACGTTCACACATTTCGGTTACCACATCCAAAGCCAAAGCCTTAATGGAAGCCGTATCATCAGCGTAAGATTGCAATTTCAAGCGCAACCAACGTGGAATTTCTGCACCACAAGCATCTGAAAATCTGGCTAATTTTGAAAAACTGGCAATCGGCATGATGCCTGGCACGATGGGAATATCCACACCTCGCCCGCGCACATCATCAACAAAACGAAAATAAGCATCAGGATTGAAAAAATATTGCGTAATGGCAGAGTCCGCCCCCGCCTTGACTTTACGAACAAAATGATTCAAATCATCTTCCGCACTGCGTGCTTGGGGGTGGTATTCAGGATAAGCGGCAACTTCAATGTGAAAATGGTCGCCAAATTCAGTCTTAATCAGCTCAACCAATTCATTGGCATAGCGCAAACCCTCATTGCCCAAACCAATGCCCGATGGAATGTCGCCACGCAAGGCAACCAAATGGCGTATGCCCATTTCCCGATATTCTTGTAACAATGCTTTGATTTCATAGACATTCATGCCAATACAAGGAATATGTGGTGCAGCAGCAATACCTTCAGACATGATGTCGCGCACAGCCTGCATGGTGCCTTCACGCGTGCTACCACCCGCGCCCGATGTACAAGAAAAAAAGTCGGGATTGTATTGGCGCAACTGTTTGCGCGTGATGACTTGTTTGGCACGGCCTTCTGGTGTTCGCGTTGGGAAAAATTCAAAACTTAATTTTTTTTGTGCTGTGGTCATGATAATTGGGCTTGTTAAATATGATAAAAAAGAAATAACTTGATTTTATATATTGAATTAAAACACATTTAATAACATTTGATGCTGAAATATCTTTTCATACGAATGAATTTTTTTCATAATTTTCCGTTTTAGATTAAAGGCATTTATTTTTTACTTACTGGTTCAAGAGAAACAAACTTGACGATTTTTTGATTTAATGTATAATTCATTTCTTCATTCCCTGATAGCTCAGTCGGTAGAGCGACGGACTGTTAATCCGCAGGTCCC